>NZ_NKFM01000058.1:0-153087 GCF_002223085.1 Burkholderia sp. HI2714
TCCGGCATGTCCGGAGCCATTTGCATCGTCGCCAGAAGGAACCTCACGTGATTCGTAACCTGTTCAACGAGAAACATGTCCGTTACGCCGCTTGAATATTACGCACTATTTGATGAACTGGTCAGTAATGCCGCCAAATGCACGGTACAGTCCGACACCTTTGATGATCGGCGCGTTCATCACGACCCTCCTTCGACGCGCTGCGCACAAGAGCGCGGCATGCGTTTGAGCGATATTCCAGTGAATTGACGCAGTCCCTTGAGCATGCCCCCAAGACGCACGCCGTTCGGCAGGCAAAGCACGCACGCGAGAAAAACTGCACCGAGAATAAGCGGCCACCACTGTGTGCTCAGACTGGACGCACCATGCTTGAGTAGCGTCAGGCCGACGGCGGCGAGCGCGGGACCGCCAAGCGAGCCACGTCCGCCTATGGCGACCCAGAGGATGACTTCGGTGGCCAATACCGGTGAAAACACATCGGGCGCAACAACGCCGGCGGTTGCTGCCATCAAGCAACCCGCCACCGCGGCCAACACCGCCGAGGCCACGAACATCAACAGAAGATGCCAAGACGTGTGATATCCGCACGCCAGCGCGCGCCATTCGTTCGTCGAGATCGCCGCGAGCACCTTCCCGTATCGGCTCCGACAAAGCAGCCACACCGCACCCAGAAGCGCAACGAGGATTGTCGCGACGGCGTACCAGGACGCGACCGGGCCACTCAAATCGAGTGTGTGCCCCGCAAGTTGGAAGGACAGTCCCGGAATACCCAGCAAGCCCGTGTCTCCGCCTGTCACCGACTGCCAGCTCGTTGCAAGCTGCTGCGCGATAATCAACACTGCCATACTGAGAATGGCAAAGAAATGCAGCCTCACCCCTGCATACAGCAAGAAGTAACCGAGAACGGCCGCTGCGACGGCAGCACAGGCAAGGCCAGCGAGAAATCCGACGAACGGCGTCTGCCCAAACTGGACCGTAGTCACGGCGAAGCCATATGCCCCAATGCCGAAGAAGGTCGTGTGGCCCAGCGTCAGAACACCGGCACGCCCCCACAGCAGGTCATAACTGAGCGCCAATATCGCCAATACGAGTGCATCGCGTATCACGGTAAGTTGATACGCCCCAACGACGAAAGGCAGAATCGCGCCGGCCACAACCATCGCAAAACCGGTCATAACCGGAGACACATCGCTGCGGCTCAAGGCGGGCTGTGACAACCAGGTCCGTGCACGAGAAAAATGACGGTCGAACATTGCCTTACCCCTTTCCGAGAAGCTGATGCGCCGCACTAAAGCCGGGGAGCAGACCCTGCGGCCGGAAACGAATCAGGACAATGGATACAATCAGGACAATCGCCGACGCGAGCGACGGATCGACGCGATAACTGAGCAAGGTCTCGATCGTGCCGACAAAAGCGCTGCCGAGTATGCTGCCGGCCACCGAGCCGATCCCCCCCAGCACGATCACGAAAAACGCCTTGGCAAGATAGGACACCCCGAGATGGGACTCCACCGACACCATCGGCGCCACCAGAACACCGGCGAGCGAAGCGAGCGCGGCGCCCCCACAAAAGGCCACCCGATTCAGCCTTCTGGTATTGATCCCGACGGCCTCAGCCATCGCCGGATGTTGAATGACTGCACGCAGCTTCGTACCAAAACGCGTGCGGGTGAACAGCACCCAGCATCCAGCGGTAACAGCCAGTGCCACACCGATCACGAACATCCGATAAGCAGGATAGCTGCCGCCCGGCACTTCAACGGTTGCGTTGAACGGCGCATAGACCAGCATCGGCTGAGTGCCGAAGACGAGCTCGATCGCCTTCTGAACGATCAGACTGACCGCGTAGGTCGCCAGTAGCGTATCCAGTGGACGAGCATAGAGCAGTCGGATGACGAAGCGCTCGAGACACCACCCGAGCCCCGCGCCGACAATCGGGGCGGCGAGCAGCGCAGCCCAGAATGCGTGTTGACCTCCCACGGACTGCGCAACCGCCAACGTGTAAGCCCCCATCGTCACCCACTCGGCATGCGCGAGGTTCACGATATCCATCAGGCCGAACACGATCGCAAGGCCCAATGCCACAAGCGTAAGCACGCTAACGTAACTAAGAATGTTTAAGATCGTCGCCATTACTCCAAATCCTGTGTTCAATGACCGCCCAACCCACCCAGCCCTCGCTAGGCATGTGACAGCGAAGCCCACCAAGACGACACAGAGATGATGCATGTCGCCACCCAAACTAAGTAACGCTTAGCCTGCAGACTAAGAAATACTTAGCAAAAAGTCCATTAAAAATTAAGAAACTCTTAGGATGCGTCGGACCTCATCGACATCCTCGATCTTTCCCAAGCGTCTCAGAGAGGCACGTCTACGCTCGGGCCTGAGCCAGGAACAGCTCGGCATCGAAGCCGGGATTGATGAATTCTCGGCAAGCGCACGCGTGAATCAATACGAGACCGGTAAACACGCGCCCAAGCTCCAGACGGCTCACCGTCTCGCCCGAGTACTACACGTCCCAACCAGCTTCCTATACGAAGGCAATGACCTCCTTGCGCGGCTTCTCGTCGTGGCCGCACCGCTTCCGCAAGACAGCCAAGAAGCACTTCTCGAATACGCCGAGCGACTGTCACGAACCGCCGCCTCCTGATTCCCGATATCGCCCCGACTAAGAGTTACTTAGCAAACCAGGCAATCGATTCCTGGACACTTGATGCATGTCCAGCGACTCGACCGTCACCTCTGTGTTTTCGAAACGCCTGAAGCAGGCGCGGTTGCGTACCGACCTCACCCAGGAACAGCTTGGCATTCTGGCCGGAATCGACGAATTTTCCGCCAGCGCTCGCGTCAACCAGTACGAGAAGGGCAAGCATGCTCCAACCGTACAGACCAGCCAGCGGCTTGCCCGAGCGCTTCTCATTCCGACAAGCTTCCTGTACGAGGAGGACGACTTGCTGGCCAACCTCCTCTTAATTGCTGGGCGACTGAGCAAAGAAAAGAAGCGGGCCCTTGTCGCAGCGGCAGAATCGCTCGCGCAAGAATAGCCCGTCACTCCCGTCGGTGAATAGCACACCCACTGCGCACTTTATCAAGGCCCTTGGAGACGAAGTTCGCACTCTTCGCCAAACAAAAAAGCTCACCCAAGTGGGCCTCGCGACGCGGGCCAACGTCCATCCGAACACGATCTCTTTGGTCGAGCGTGCCCAAATAGTCCCCAAGATCGACGCTCTGCTTGCGCTTGCTGCAGCCCTCGACACCTCTCTCTCGCAATTGGTTAAAGCAGCAGAGGCTCGGGCAGATCTTCACCAGATCCCGTCGGCCTCACACATACAGCAACCATGAGCCTCTCGCTGGCGGCGATCGGCCATTCGTCACTCACAAGCCGTCCGCTACCGATCGCCGCTGCCTTGGAATAAAACCTCGCCTGCCTCGACCTGACGCGATGAACCACCACGGAGATCGGTCGGACCGGCACACGTGCAGCTTCGGTCTTGACGTCTATTTATTATCATAAATTTACGACCGAATATCTCACCTGGTCAAGCGACAAAATGTCAGCGTTTACCCCGGAAATTCCCTTCGATCTCCTCGCCTATGTACCCTCGCGATGAGCGCACCTACTCTCATTTAGTTAATTTATTGTAATTAATCGGCGCATTGTGACCGACATGTCATAAACTTCGGCGGGCATCCGCAGACCATGCGATGGCGCACCCGTGCTGTTCGTGGATGCCGCCTCAGGACGCGTCGCGGCTCATCTGCGTATCGAGTTCGGAGTCGAGCACAAGCCTTTGCCTCAACGCGGCATGTACTTTCTGCAGTTGCGCCTCGGCCTCATCCATATGCGCGGCCATCAAGCGCTCCACTGCCTGAGCATCGCGCCGCCGTGCAGCCTCGAGGATTGCACGGTGCGCAGCGAGCGTCGTACGGCCGAACGCCTGATAGTCACGCTGCGTGACGTTGCCCGCCACGATCACCAGCGAGTGCAGCATCTGATTAATGATCTGGCAGAGGCACCGTAAAAACGCGTTCGGATGGGCCGCAGCCAGCACGTCGTGAAAATGAATATCCTCGCAGCGCTGATCGAGCGCCTGCTCGTGGCCGATCACAAATGGCTCACACACTGAAATGCTGCGCTCGAGTGCTTCGAAATCTGCATCCGTCAAGTGCGCTACTGCGCCAGCAGCGACAATCGGCTCGAGCGTGCGTCGCACCGCATAGAGCTCCTCGAGCGTGATGTTCTCGAAGAACAAATAGTTCTGCAGTGCTTGGAACGCCCGCGCAAGCGGCACACGCGTAATTGTGGCACCTCCCTCTGGGCCGGTACTGAGACTCACGAGTCCCTGCACTTCCAGTGCCTTGAGCGCATCGCGCATTGAGCCGCGGCTCACGTTGAACATCTGCTGTAGCTCAGCTTCCTTGTTCAGGCGCTTGCCCGGGCGCACCCGCCCGTCATTAATCCAACCCTTGATCAGCTCGGCCACCTGATCGCCCCGCTTGGTCGTACGCGGGCCGCGTTTGTCCGGCGACATAGATTGCGTTTTACGCGTTGCTCGTTGTCGTTCTGCCATATTAGTCACGTCCGTGGTGGCCAGCGTCATTCCATATCGGCGCCATTATCGGGCATCGCTATCGCCGCTGGCGAAAATCCCTGACCTGCGTCACCCGAGGCCACCCTCCCTAGGTTGGGAGGTAGCAAACCCTCTCTCAGATGCCTACGCTGCATGTCACACGGCATGGACGCCGCGCGAGCATGTCGTCCATGCCACGCCATCGGCCGGCGCGCGTGCGCCATTCGGAACGATCGGACATGCCAGACGCTCTGCAAACATCACAACCGCACCATGAAGTCGCAACGCTTAAGGCGGCCCTGGCAGCCTCCGGGCTGGATCTCGATCGACTGTGCGCGCAAATACGCGCACATCGCGACGAAGCAGACCGGACCGGACAAATCCCCGCAACGTTCTGGCAAAGCGATATGGTCCGCGCGTTGAACCTGAATCTCGTGCCGAGCCAATACGGGGGATGCCCCGGGGTGCAATCGCTCACCTCACGCGTGATGCTGATGGAATATCTGGGCTACGCGGACGCCGCGCTCGCGCTGGCCCTGCCCGGCCCAGGACTTGCCATGCCGCCGGTTCTCGCGCTCGCCAACGAACGGCAGCAGGCAGCATTCTTTGCGGGCTTTCACAGCGACGCGCCACGCTGGGGCGCGTTTGCGATTACGGAGCCCGATTGCGGGTCCGACGCAACAGCCATGCGGACATCGGCCCGCAAAACCGCGCACGGCTGGGTGCTCAATGGCACCAAATGTTTCATCACGAACGGCGCGCGCGCGAACACGATCATCACGTTCGCAACGATCAACCGCAACGCGGGTCGCTTCGGCATCCGAGCATTTTGCGTCGAGCACGACGCGCCGGGGTTCTCGGTCATGCGTGTCGAACACATGGCCGGGCTGCGGGCCAGCCAACTGGCCGTGCTGTCGTACAGCGATTGCGAAGTGCCCGACGATACTTGCCTCACGCACGACGACCAAGCGCCATTGAGCGACGCATTTTCCGGCGCACAACGGTCATGGGACTATTTTCGGCCGCTGCTCTCCGCAGTGATGGTCGGTACGTGTCGACGGGTACGTGACGAACTTGCAACCTATTTCGAATCAGGCTCACATCCGGCCGATCTGCGATGCGGTCCCGGCGACGTCGACGTGCATCTTTTGGATCTCGACCGGCATATCACGACCGCGCGCCTGCTCTGTCATCACGCAGCATGGCTCGCAGATCAGGGCCACCCGAGCGCCATGCACGCCTCGATGGCCAAGGCATACGCCGCACGCGTGACAGCCTACCTCACTCGAACAGCCCTCGCACTCGTTGGGCTTGGCGGTATCGCGCATTGTCCATCGCTCGAACAATGCTGCCGAGACGCCAAGGCGTTCGACATCATGGAGGGTACCGGCGACATGCAGCGGCTGATGATCGCCCGCGCGGCGCAACGCGCGCCGCAATTGCCGTGGGAATCCACTTCAAACGCGCTTGCACATTCGGCCGCCTTGCCGCGTGCATGACCTCACCTGCCCTTCATACCGGAGACGTTCATGACATCCAATTCCGTATCAAATCGCCCTGACGATATTGCTACCGCGCTCAAATCCTGTTTGCTGTCAACGCTCGGCACGCATCTGAGCACCGAGCTCATCGATGGCGACACAAACCTCTTCGACCTTGGTGTCGATTCAATGAACATGACCGAGCTCCTGCTGCAAGTGGAGCAGCGCTTCAAGTTTGTGCTTGACCCTGAAGATCTGAGCAGCGACCTCTTCCTGCGATTCGACAATCTGGTTGCATTCGTCGCCTCCCATGTTCCCTCGAACTGAGTCCAGGGTTCCCGCGCCCAGGATCGTCGCCACCGCTCAGTACATTCCATTCGCACGCAGCGCGCACCCTACACGCACAGACGTGAGCTCGCGACTGCGGCAATGCCCGTTTGATTCCGTGATGCAAGCGGTCTACGGCGACACACTGCGCTGGCGTGACAAATGTGAGCCCCGACGCGATCCAAAGGCGCCTTCACCGCCTACGCTTTCAGACGAACTCGTCGTAGCCGAGTCGAATCTTTCACTGTCCGACATGGCACTACGCGCGGCACGCCTGCTGTATGACGGTGCATCACAACTTCCCCGGCCGGACCAGATCATCGTTTGCTCGACCAGCTTCGAACACGATCTGGCATTGTCCTGTGCGGGACGTTTGCATAACGAGCTCGCATCGCGTCGCCCGCCATTCGCGATCGGGCAGCTTCAGGACGTCTCGTTTGCAACGGCGCTCGATCTCACGCTAGCCATGATGGATGCGGACACCGAGCTAAATACCGTCCTGATTGTCGCGGCCGAGCGCTGGCTTCCCCCCTTTTCTCGGCACGTTGGCTTACACACGCTCCTCGCGGATGGAGCCGCCGCCGCTCTCGTCACACGCCATCCGGCACCTGGCTGGCGCGTGCGCGGCCTGACGATCTGTACGCCGGCCACGCACGGTGCATCCAGCGTCATCGCAATGCCCGTCGATTACGCCACGCTTATGGGCGCCATCAACAAGGCGATGGCTCGAGCTGCCTGTCAGGCCACACAGATGGACTGGGTTGTCCCAGCGAAGACGGATAACGGGCTGTTGCGCACTATCCGTACACACGGCGACTTGCCGCTCGAGCGCATCTGGCTTGCAGATGACACGCCCGGCCATCTTTGCGCAGCACACACACCTGCACGTCTTGATAGCCTCACAAGGGCTGTCTCGCCGCGCGATGACCAACATCTGCTTATATGGTCTACGGGATTTCACGGCCAGGTCGCCTGTGCGATTCTTCAATTCTGCGTAGCGCCATCATGAGAACGAGTCCCTTCTCGCTTTCCGCGGTCGCCCACAGTCTGCCGGCTCAAACCGTACATGTAAATCAGTGGGTCGAACGTTGCGGCCTGTCTAACGCGCGCGCTCGTGCACTGCGCGATCACGGTGTGGGGCATTTCCACGACGCCGAGGGTGAGTCACCAGCAAATCTGGCCGTACATGCGATCGCGAAACTTTTGCGCGAAACCGCCACACCACGCTCAACAGTCGATGCCCTCATTCACACACATACGATACAGACGAGCGTGCTCGCGCCACCTGCCAGTACGGCCCATTACATTCAACGCCATTGCGGACTGAACCGGGCATTGACGTTTTCCGTCACGCAGCAGCAGTGCGTATCTCCGATGGCAGCCATCCGGGTGCTGCTCGCGCTTGCGGCGCGACACCCCACCATCGAACGCGCCATCATCGTGTGTGCTGACGTCATCGGTTCGGGCTGCGATCGACTTCGCGCGATCGGGGACCTGGCGCTGCATAGCGACGGCGCATGCGCGTTGCTACTTGACCGGGGGGCCGAACACAACGTCATCGCCAGCTTGCATCTATATACCGATGCGCGCTTCTTTCGCGGTACGGATGACACCTTGCAGCCGATTCCCGACGATCGGTACTACTGGTCGGCTTTTACCACCATGCGCGCAGCTATTCGCCAGGCAAACATCGCACCCGACGACATCGCGCACGTACTGCCTCACCACGTCAATCTACCAGGCTGGGCACGGTTGATGGGAATGCTCGCCATTCCCGAGGCGCGGCTATTCGCCACGAATTTCGGCACGGTTGGCCACGCATTCGGTGCAGATCCGTTCATCAATTTCGAGACCTGTCGCAACCAGCAGGCCGGAGAATGGTCGTTGCTTTTTTCTAGCGGTCTGGCCGGCTGCTTCGGCGCCGTGGTGATTCGTCATTGACGTCCAACGAGCATCTTCCTCAACCCGACGACTCCATTCCACACCATGCGAAACATACTTGACCTCGTGCAGACAACCGCACATCAGGCACCCGATTCGCACGCGATCGTCTTCGGCGATATCCGCCTGAGCTACCAGGAGCTTGCTGAGCGCGCATGCGCACTTGGCCACGCGATCACCTCGCTCGGTATCGCGCCCGGCGCACGTATCAGTATCTTTCTGGACAAGCGCATCGAAACCGTCGTTTCGCTGCTGGGTATTGCCGCCGCAGGCTGCGTTTTTGTGCCGATCAATCCGCTGCTCAAACCGCAACAGGTCGCACATATCCTGCACGACTGCGGCGCGATCTGCCTGATTACCAGCGCAATGCGTGCACGCTTGCTGGCCGAGAACGGGCCGCTCGCCCTCACCCATACGATCCTCACAGATGCCCCCGATGAAACGGCACCTACATACGACGGGACTGCACGGGTCCGTCGTTGGAGCGAGTGCCTCGCCCGGGACGCTGTCGACACGCAACGAAAGGCATCCGATGTCCCGGCATCGGGCATTGATACGGACCTCGCGGCCATTCTCTATACATCCGGCTCGACGGGGCGACCCAAGGGCGTCATGCTCAGCCACCGCAACCTGCTCGAAGGCGCGTGGAGCGTCGCTCATTATCTAAACCATACGCGCGCTGATCGAATCCTGGCCGTACTACCGCTTAGCTTCGATGCAGGCCTGAGCCAACTCACGTCGGCGTGGACGAGCGGCGCCACTGCTGTGCTTGTCAATTATCTCTGTCCACAAGACGTGATAGAGGCCTGCGCGCGTGAGCAAATCACCGCGATCACGGGCGTGCCTCCCTTGTGGATGCAGTTGGCCCATGCTCGCTGGCCCGATGCAGCGCGCGCCACGCTGCGCTACTTTGCCAATACCGGCGGCCGCATGCCCAGGGCAGTACTGCAACGCCTGCGTGCGCTGTTTCCGCAGGCCAAACCCTACCTCATGTATGGTCTGACCGAGGCGTTCCGCTCGACCTACCTCGACCCCGCCGAAGTCGATCACCGCCCTGACTCGATCGGCAAGGCCGTTCCCAACGCACGCATTTTGGTCGTGCGCCCCGATGGTTCGCCGTGTGTGCCTGATGAACCCGGCGAACTTGTACATGTCGGCGCATGCGTCACGATGGGCTACTGGGGGGATGCAGCGCGAACCTCTGAGCGCTATCGTCCCTCTCCCGAGCAAAAACCTGGCGGGGCTGCGCCGGACACCGCGGTCTGGTCGGGGGACCTCGTGCGACGCGATGCACACGGCTTTCTGTATTTCATTGCGCGCAACGACGCGCAAATCAAGAGTTCCGGCTACCGGATTAGCCCGGAAGAAATCGAGGAAACCATCCACGAAAGTGGTTTTGTTTCCGAAGTCGCCGCCGTGGGTGTGCCCGATGATGCGCTTGGCGAGACGATCACGCTGGTCGTCGTGCCGGCAGCCACGCCGTTTCTCGCCCAAACGCTGCTGTCGTGGTGCAAGCAACGCCTGCCCGGCTACATGGTGCCGCATCGCATCATCGTTCAGACGGACATCCCGCGCAACGCCAACGGCAAATTCGATCGCGTGGCCTTGCGAGAAGCACTCGTGAGCGCGCCGAACAACCAAGCGAGGCCAATATGAATCGATCATTGACCCGCCGCCATGACGTCCTGTTCGCCGACAGTATCGATGTCACGCGGCTTGCCAATCGTGCAGGGTCCACGCCCTTTTTCGTCTATGCGCGCGCCGCAATCGATGCCCGCGTGTGCCAGTTGCGTGCAAAACTGCCGGCGTCGATACAGTTGCATTACTCGCTCAAGGCCAATCCAATGCCTGCTGTCGTACACCATCTGGCCACGCGCATCGACGGCTTTGACGTGGCCTCCGGCGCCGAGTTGGCATTGGCGCTCAACGCAGGCATGCCGCCTGACCAGATCGGCTTTGCCGGTCCGGGCAAAACACGGGAGGAACTGCGATGTGCAGTGGCCAGCGGCGTGAACCTGCATATCGAATCGCTCACTCAACTGCATCTGGTGGCAGCCCTTGGCTGGGAGCTGGGCCTGCGCCCAAACGTGACAATTCGCGTGAACCCGGATTTTCAGATCACGCACGCCGGCATGCGCATGGGCGGGGGAGCGACTCAGTTCGGCATCGACGCCGAACAGGTTCCGGCACTACTGCAAGAACTGGGCGCATGTGACGTGACACTGGCGGGGTTTCATGTCTTCTGGGGTTCGCAGTGCCTGCACCCAGCTACCATCGTCGAAGCACAGCGGCGATGTGCCGAGCTCGTCATGCAGCTCGCATCCGATTTGCCACTGCCGCCCCGGTACGTGAATCTGGGCGGCGGTTTTGGCATTCCCTATTTCGAAGGCGAAGTGCCGCTCGATCTCGATGCCGTCGCCCAGCCGATGCATGCCTGGCTCTCGCGCATGCAACGGGCTTTGCCCGGTGTGCGCCCCGTGCTCGAACTTGGGCGCTACCTGGTCGGCGAGGCCGGTGCCTATGTATGCCGCGTCATCGATCGAAAAGTTTCACGCGGCACCACCTTCCTTGTCACCGACGGTGGCCTGCACCACCACCTCGCGGCCTCGGGCAACTTCGGTCAGGTATTGCGCCGCAATTTCCCAGTAGTACTCGGCAATCGGTTCGGCGATACACCAACTGAACGATGTCACATCGTCGGCTGCTCGTGTACTCCGCTTGATCGCATCGCCGATGACGTGCTGCTTCCGGGAGCTCAGATTGGCGACTTCGTTGTCGTTCTGCAATCGGGTGCCTACGCGCGCTCGGCAAGTCCCCGGGATTTCCTCGGTCATCCCGAAGCAATCGAGATGCTCGTCTGACACCGATGACTCACACCCAATACGGAGAGAGCCATGATGCGCAACCCCATACCGTCATCGTCCGATCTGGTGCCGCCCACATGGGCCGTATCTGCCGATCAGCGCGCACTCGCCACCGCCTGCCAACGCTTCGCTCGAGACTGGCTCGAGCCTTTACTCGCTGCCCCGCCGTCGCAAGCGGACTGGCGCGGTATCGTCACACATGCAAGCTCGCTGGATCTGGGAACCATGATTTTGCCGACGTCCTTAGGTGGTATGGCCATCGGCCAGCACGATCTGTGCGGTATTGTAAGCACGTTGGCCTGTGGCCCGATTGAACGCGCCGTACAACTCACTCAGAGCATTCCGGCGCTCATGACGCTGCGCGCATACGACACACTCGACGTGCTCGTGCCTCACCCCATCGGTGACTACTTTAACGGCACGCGCGTGATTGCGCTTACGGTGCCAGATTTTCACACCGCCACGCTCTGGCATCTGCACGATCAAGACTGCACGCCCGTTGCACCGCTGATGCTCGCACCGCACGCCTGCAGCCTCGCCCTCATCGACTCGACCCACGGGGGCGCTGACGCACGCCGCCGTTGCCTCGTTGTGCTTGGTGCCCTTTCACTCGAGCAATGGCGCTGCAATGGCACACCGTGCGCCGCCGCACTCGCCACGATCAATCAGTGTGGCGCGCAAAGTGACTCTCCCGCGCAGACATGGCTCACCAACATCGCCCTGTACTTGTCGGCCTTGCTCAGCGGTGCCATGCAGCACGACGTTGCATTTGCACTGCGCTACGGGGCCGAGCGACGCGTATTTCGCAAGCCGATCATGCTACATCAGCGCGTGGCCACCCGGCTGGCCGACATGCTCATTGCAACGCAAGGCACGCATCTTTTCTTGCACGCGCTCACGCTTGTCGAGCCGAACATATCGATTGCGCACGTGCGTCAGCTGATCCGTCACATTGCAGCCGAATCCGTGGAGCTCACCCACGAGCTTGTTCAATTTTGCGGCGCGCACGGTTATGTCTCAGGGTTGCCGCCCGCTGCGCGCCTGACGACTTGTCACTGGTTCGCGATGTTGCTCATGCGTGTCGATACGGCGCTCGGTCAGCTCACGGCTCGACATACGTTCGACTCCACCACTGGCGCATCGACATGAATGCGCAGGATTGCTCCCGCCATCGCCGCTCGTGCGAACCCCATTCGGCTAGATCCGCGATGTCGCCATATGAGTGCTGGCTGCGCGAAGCAAATCGTGACGACATACGCGATATCGTCGACTGGTTTGCGCGTCCGGCCATTGCGCAGTGGTTTGACTTCGGACTCGGTCGACAATCGCTTACCATACTCGCGGTCCAGGCGATGGCGCAAAGTGATCGACATCGGCTACGCGTATTTGGCGTACACGGCACGAACCGCCCAAGCGGACTGGTCGCGATCAGCGATGTTACTCACCGGTTTGGTCTCGGCTCCTTCTGGGTGCTACGCGACCCCACGCGCGCCGCATGCGCGAACATGACACTCGCAGCTTCGAGACAGGTGCTTCGAGAAGGTTTCGAGCGCGATCAACTGCATTGCATTGGCGCGTGGGCGGCGCAAAGCAATGTTCGATCACAGCGACTGCTCGCACGTTTGGGGTTTCACCTCATCGGTTTGCAACGCGACTGCCATTTCATCGACGGCCAACGCATGGGGCGTCTGCTCTACGACCTGCTCCCGCACGACCTAAGCGTTCCGACGCCAATATGAGGTCCCCGGTCGTCACCGCACTGTGCTCCTACGTGCCGCCCGTCATGGAGCTCGACGGTTCGGTATCGGCCACGGAGTCCACCGCGACGAGGCCGCTTGCCGGCTGGGATGCGTGGATGACCTTGTGGCGCACAGAATGGACACCGTTCGGGCCGACAGCAATGCCTCGTATCGGTCCGGGGGATAGGTCCCTGCGTGCGCCGGTCGCCCACACCACCGATTTGTCGGGGCTTGCGGCATACGTCACGCGGGCGATCTGTGCCGCTCGGCCTCGCGCTGCCGCACCGGTTGACGTTGTCATTTTTTGCCACAGCAGTGTCGACGAACATGTCTCGACAACGACCGCGGGGCGTCTGGCAAGCGTGGTAGGCGCTCCAGGTAGCCCCTGTTTCTCCTTCTCGATTTCGCAGCAGGGCAGCGCTGCCCCATTCACGGCCTTGCGGCTGGCTCGGGACCTGTTCGTCGCCGAACCCGACGTGCGTACGATCCTGATTGCCGCCGCGGAGAAGTGGGCGGCACCGTTTTCTCGCCATCATGGAATCGTCCCACTACAAGGGGACGCGGCCGCCGCCGTCCTTCTGGAGCGCTTTGGTGCGAGCACGCGCGGCTTGCGCCTCATCGACGCTCAAACACACCCTTGTCCGGCACCACGCGGCGACTCGCCGCATCGCCACGCGCCCCCTGACTCACATCTACTTCAAACGATGCTCCAATTGATCACCGCGCTTCTCGCAAAACACGCGATTGCCCCGTGCAACGTCACCGCCGTCGGACAAAGCCACACGCACGAGCTTGCAGCGGCACTGCAGCAGAAACTCGGCATCGCCTCGCTTGCAGGCGTGCGCACGCACGATGCGAATCTCGGTGCAGCGGATTCGATCGAACAATTGACGAGCATGGTCCAGACGCATACCTTGCCATCGCAAGGCACCCTCTTGCTATGGAATATCGCGTCGTGCGGCTATGTAGGCTGCGCGCTACTCGACCCACATAGTGCGCCTGTGCTCGCGCGCTCCCTTGGCGCGAACTCCTCATGGTAGACACCACAATCGGCATCCCGTGCGTCGCCTACCATCTTCCGGAACATGTCGACTCCGTTCGCCACTGGGCACGTCGCACCGGTCAACCCGCTGCTGTGGTGGCAAAGCTCGAGCAGGCCGGCGTACGCAATTTTCACGTGGCACGCGGGCAAAGTGCCTTCAGCCTCGCGATCCAAGCTGTCGACTCGCTGCTGCGCAATGCACCAATCGCCCGCGAGTCAATCGACTGCCTGGTCTACACTCACACGCTGCAGGGCAGCATCGCACCGCCGCCAACGTCTTTGCCTCGGCAGCTATGCGAGCATTTTGGCCTTGTAGGCGTCCAGTCGTTCTCGTTTGCCCAGCAACACTGCGCGTCCTCGCTCGGTGCGTTGCGCATCATTCGTGCAATGTTCATCGCACGTCCCGCCCTCCATCGCGTACTGCTCGTCGGGGCGGACCTGATGCCTATGGAGACCGAACGCGCGATGGGCGCGTCAGGGCTGCTGGGCGACGGCGCATTCGCCGCGTTGGTCGAGCGCCGTGCGCGCACCAATCGCCTCGTCGCACTGGCCACACACGCGAGTGGTCGCGGCTGGCGCGGAATGCTAGGGCAGGCCGAAGCGAGTTTCCTTGCGCAGTACCAGCTCGTCGCGCGCAAACTCATCACGCAAGTCACCCAGGATGCACACATTGCGCTCACCGAGCTCTATCGCATCTTGCCGCCTCATCTGAATCAGCCTGCGTGGCGGCGTCTCGTCCAATCGATGGGCCTGCCACCCGAACGCCTTTTCGCGCACAATTTTTCCCGTATCGCGCACGTCACCGTAAGCGATCCATTTATCAACCTGGCCGACTGCGGCCCACTCGCGCCAGGCGCCCCCTTGGTGCTCTATGCACAGGGCGTGGGAGGATTTTCAGCTGCCGCATTGCTGATTCATTAGATGCGCACACTCCACACCCGATCGGCCCTGGAAGCCCACGGCCCCATGCCATGCAGCGGCGAATCGACGCGATATACGCGAGTGTGTTGGTCGATGTATCAAAACATTACATTTTTATGGCTGTGATATGGCGGCAAGCGACTACACTTTTTTTGCACGGCGCATCGAGCGACCAGTAACAAAACAAGCGTCACCTCAATCGCCACGCATTGTGCTACTTCAATCCCAAACGACGCACGCACGGCCACCGCACCGTGCGCCAGCGCGCGAAGTTCCTGCGAGAGGGCCCCAGTGGATCGAGTCTGTCAACGCGGCGCGGGTAACCCACCCACCGTACCGCTGCCTTCAACAATAAACCTGGCCAGCCGATGGGCACCGCTGGCCACTGCCTTTCTCAATACCGTGGACCTATCGTCTTTGCTAAAGTTGTTCGGTGACGTGTCCGCTTCGTTGGGCTTCCCACGCTTTGCCATTAGCCGAGTATCGCGAAGACACGCGGGGAACGGCCGGGCAATGGCGGTCGAGACGCTTTGCGCGCGCTATCCGGATCATTGGGTCGCGCATTACGCGCAACGAGACTACGGTCCGGTCGATCCGGTCCATCGAATGGCGTTTGCCCGTGCCACGCCCTATCGATGGGCCGACATCAGAGGCTTGAATCGCATTGAGCAACGCGTGCTCGGTGAGGCACGCGACGCGGGATTAACCAGTGGCGTGAGTATCCCGCTTCGCGAGGCCAACGGTGACATCCTGCTGGTGAATCTCGCCAGTCCGTCACCGGAGATCAAGACAGAAGTCCACCTGCGGCTCGCGAGCTTAATTGGCGCACTCTTTCATCAAGAACTTCATCGTTTGATGAAGCCACGTCGGCCAGAGCCAACACTTCAACTCTCTCCGCGCCAGCAAGAGTGCCTTGCCTGGGTCGCACGGGGTAAATCGTCATGGGCGATCGCCGCCATTGTCGGCATATCGCCTCATACCGTTGACTACCATATCGCCGAAGCAATGAAGATTCTGGGCATCAACAGTCGAACCGCGGCAGCCGTGCATGCCGTCGCAACCGGCTTGATCCAGGTGTAAGCGGCCAGCAGGACCATCGACGGCAGTTCCTGCCGGCCGCCCCACCATCGACCGGGCCTCATCGTGGACTCGCGGCGCCATCAGCACATTCGGGCTTGCCCGCGCGTACTCACACAAATCGCATGCATCGCGAGGGCGACTCGCAACCGGCGTCCTGTCAACTTTAGCGGCATCGCACCTCCCTACCTAACTAGTTCACCTCACCTCTCGCGCTTGATAGCGTGGCATCGGCTATTTTGCGTGAGGGGAAAACCGTGCCATCCATCTTCGCTGGCAGTCTCGACGACATGCCAACCACGATGCATCGACGCCTTGGCGCGTTCCGATACGACGTATTTGTAGGTCGACTGGGTTGGCAGTTACCCGGAGCGGACGCGATCAGCCTGACCGAATGGGATCAATTTGATCGCGGTCGTACGATTCACGTTGTCTCGGTCGATCAGGCTCAGCACATTTGCGGGTGCGCACGATTGATACCGACCACACAGCCGTATTTGCTCCAGGCACTGTGTGCGCCTTCAGCGACTCTGGACTTGCCGTGTGCACCCACGGTCTGGGAACTGTCGCGGTTTGCCGCCCGCTCGGGGATAAGCCCCAAGGCGCACGCATCAACTGGAATGCAGCTATTTCCATCGATTCTCGCAATCGCGGCGTCACTGGGCGCGACATGCGTCATCGGTGCCATGACACGTGCCGTGGCACGGCATTACCAGCGTTGCGGTCTGGCGCTCAAACTCGTCAACACACTCGAAAACGCAGGTCGTCCAGCCTACCTGATCGGTGCAATCGAAATCAACCGATCGACGTTCACGAACCTGGGGTGCGACGCTCACGCGCTACTGGGTGCCGTGACATGGCTCGGTGCCCGTCACACGCGAGCGGGACTTTCGACGTTATCGCCTCCACCTGAAACCAGCGGCCATTGATCCAGGCCGCTGGCCGGTGCCGAACTCCGTGTCCGAGCAGAAACTGATGCCGCATCTCAGCGAGATGTCGCACCGCGCCCCGGTTTGAAAACGCCCACTCGGCGCGAACCTGCTACATGCGTGGGCCCGAGCGATGATGTCGGCGATCCGCGTCTTTCACCCAGTCCGGCCGAATCGCAGATGCATAGGCCTGAGCACTGCGTGACGCTTCGCCATTGGCCTGAGCAGAAAACCCAAGGCGCTCGTCGATGGCGCGCGCCACGGTCGACGATTTGGGCAGCCGTCGAGGATCACAATCGACCCAAAACGTGAACATGCTCTCGAACAGGACGCCCAAGATAGTGGTCGTATAAGGCAATTCGACCGTGACAAGCTTGCCGGTTGAATCAGCTCGTATGGGCAAATCGGTCATTGGCATTGCGGTGTCGCCCATGCCCGTACACATCGCCTGAAGCTCGCGTTGCAAGCGCGTCTCGACGTCGCAATGGCTGATCGAAGAATTGACAATTACACGGGTCAGTTTGGCGAGTTCCTGGGTTTTCAGTTCGAGGCGATTGTGCAATCGACCGACTTCCTGTTCTACTCGCCGCACCCGCGCTTGCAGCGACGAGCGTTCGTCGGGCGGCGGCGAACACCGCTCGTTCGTGTAGTCAGCCTTCTCGGGGCGTTCCATGCGTCCACCTCTTCGCGACCATGATCCCCTCGGCACTGAGCCGCAATAGGATCAACCAATTCAAAAGCGGTAACACCGCGCGCAAAAAAACAGCTGAATCGCTACGCATTCGATGTGCGATGTCGTCGCATATCGTTCGCCGGTCCGCCAATGCAGTGTTTGTTGCAGAACGACGCATCGTCAACTAGGAGACTATGGAGGTCAGAAGCGTCGGGGTTTCCGCGACAATTCATGCGAACACACCCCTCTCGCTTTCGCCAGCCGGTCTAGTCAGCCGAGCGAGCCGTTTTTTCAATTGCGAGGCGACGCGAGCTCACCCGATAGGAGTCGATTCGATGCCAACGTATCTCGAATTGAAGGCGCAAGCTGAACAGCTCAGACAACAAGCAGAACAGGCCCGCTTGGCTGAGCTTGACGTCGTTCTGGCTGAAGTTCGGGCGCGTGTGGCCGAATACGCGCTGACTGCCGAGCAGATCTTTGGGCGCCGGCGCAGCGCATCCGCCACGCGTGTGGGGCAACGCCGTATCCCGGCCCGGTATCGCGATCCCAAAACAGGCGCGACGTGGAGTGGCCGCGGTCGCGAACCCGGCTGGATCAAGGGGAAAAAGCGCGAGCGATTCCTGATCGAACAGGCCTAGAGGGGCATCGCGTGGTTTTCCGGCCCGTCTCATACCGTGCGCGCAAGGTACATCAGTTGCTTTGAGCTGGCACAGCACACAACATCTCGGGACTACGCTCGATGAGCGCTGATACAGCCCGGTGCAGATCTGCGAAGCACATGCATTAATGACTTAGAACGGCACCGATAGGCTGAGCGGCGCCAACTCGAGACGTGCCATTGCGTCCACCTTGATGGTTTCCGACGCACCCCTATAAACAGAGCACGAACCGGGCTTCAGACAGGCTCATATCGGACAGGTCCGATTGGCCCGGCGAGATGCCGTCCGTACACTGCGGCACATGATTTCGCTGATCCAGTCCTCCTTCGATACGGCGCGCGAGGCCCTCACGCATGTCGCGCGGTGTCCTTCGTTCCTGCGCAAGCTCGACATCGCGGTGCTCGTGCTGATTGTCGCGAGCGTGCTCGTCGTGATGGCCGACAGCGTGCAGGACTTGCACGCGCAGTACGGCCCCACGCTCTATGCGGCCGAATGGGCGTTCACGCTGCTGTTTTCGGCCGAGTACCTGCTGCGCCTTTGCACCGCGAAGAAGCCGGCCGCATATGCACGCAGCTTTTTCGGCATCGTCGATCTCGTGTCGATCTTGCCCACCTATCTCGCATTCTTCTTCCCCGGCCTGCATGCGCTGATCGACGTGCGGCTGCTCCGGCTGCTGCGCGTGTTCCGCATCCTCGGGCTGTCGATCTACCTCGAGGAAGGGCAGATGCTGATGCGCGCACTGACCCGCGCGCGGCGCAAGTTCTTCGTGTTCATCGGCGGGATGTTCGTGCTGGTGGTGATTCTCGGCACCGTGATCTTTCTCGTCGAAGGGCCGGAGAACGGCATCACAAGTATTCCGGTGGGTGTGTACTGGGCGGCCGTGACGATGAGCACGACCGGCTACGGCGACTTGACGCCGCATACGCCGCTCGGCCGGCTCATCACGTCGTGCGCGATCCTGCTCGGCTACGGAATCATCGCGTTTCCCACCGGGATCATGGGTGCCGAACTCGTGGCGTCGGCGCTGGAGCGCACACGCACCAACGCGCGGCCGGCCGCGGGCGACGCGCCGTGCTGCCCGCATTGCGGTGTCGCGCTGCCTGCCGGCGGCGCTGCCGATGCGCCGCATCCAAAATAAGCCCCGTCCTATTCAGCTTCCGCTCTCCGTGGTCGAAACTGGGCTCATCGAGCGGTTCTGTCGCTGCATCGCCGGTCATCACGACACGCGATGCGCACCGTGGATTCGCCGCTCGCTTTCCAGCCATTTCGATAAGGAGTTCCCATGATCATTCGATCGACCCTGGCGATGCTCGTCGCCGCTACGCTGACCACCGCCGCTTCCGCGCAAGTCCTCCGGGAAAAGACCTGTCGCTGAACCTCGCGACCGAAATCGCGCAGCAGACCGTTCAGGCCTGCTTGGCCAGCGGCTACAACGTGGCCGTCACCGTCGTCGACCGCAGCGGCATTGCACGCGCGATGCTGCGCGCCGACCATGCCGGCCTGCATACGGTGGATGCGTCGCCACGCAAGGCCTACACGGCGCGGTCGACGAAGACGCCGACCAGCACGTTCGCCACGAACCTGCAAAAGAACCCGGCCGCCGCGCAAATGACGGCCATCGACGGGTTCCTGGTGCTGGGCGGCGGCGTGCCGATCAAGGCCGGCGACGAAGTAATCGGCGCGGTCGGGGTCGGCGGTGCGCCGGGTGGGCATCTCGATGAAGCGTGTGCGCAGCAGGGGATCGCGCGCATTCAGGCGAAATTGCTGTAACGCGACGGGCCGAACCCTTCCCGGTTCGGCCCTGCTTCCTTCCGCACGACGCGCACGAAAGCGCTTTCACCTCCTCATCCCGCCTGCCCGCCCAGCGTCTGCACGAACGCCGCCAGCCCCGTCAGCATGATCTGCACGCCCACGCACAGCAGCAGGAACGCCGACACCCGCATCGCCACTTTCGTCCCCTCGCTGCCGAGGTAGCGCACGAGCGTCGTCGCGCGGCTGTAGATCTGCCAGATCGCGAACGCGACGAGCGCCGCGACCGCAACCGACACCACACCCGATGCCAGATAGTCGGTAGCCGTGCGCGCACGGTTCGCATGCAGCGCGATGCCGGCCGCGATCGAGCCGGAGCCGACCGTGCTGCGTAACGTGATCGGCCGCGGCCCGCTGCTGAGCCGCGGCCTGCGCAATGCAGTCGCCGCGCTCGTCGCGCTGCTGTATGTCTGCGTGTATGCCAACGCGCGTGCGCTGTTGCCGGAATTCATCTTCCGCGACGCGGACAAGATCCAGACGCAGATCGGCGGCGGCTCGACCTACGACGGCTCGTCGTTCGATGCGGTCGGCAAGCTTTATCAGGCACTCGGTGACGCAGGCACCGCCGTGTTCGTCGTCGCGCTCGGCATCGCCACGATCGCGATCGCGTTGCGGCACGCACGGCGGTTCGGCGAAGGGGTCGCCTATCTCGCGCTGATCGCACCGTGCCTGTTCTTCAACCTGTTCGTCCCGAGCAAGGACACGCTCGTCGTCGCGATGTCGATCGCGGTGCTCGCGGCCGTGCGCCTGCGCGGCACGGTCAGGCCGATGCTGATCGCCGGGGTGCTCTATCTCGGCTACGCGGCGACGATCCGCAGCTACTTCGCGCTGATCCTCGCGATCGCGCTGGCGGCCTGGGCGTTTCGCCGGGCATCCACGCTCCCGCGCATCGCCGGTGCGTTGCTGGCCGTCGCCGTGCTGATTGCGTTGCCGAACGCTGTCTACATGCTGCTTCAGCAGCCGCGCGACCTCGCCGTCGACTACCTCGTCTATTCGTCGCCGTTCGGCGCGCGCACGAGCTTCTACAACCCGTTCCCGCCCGATTCGTTCGTTCATTTCGTCGGCAACCACGCGTACTCGCTCGTCCGCCTCAACCTGCCGGTGCTGTTCTCGTTCGATCCCAAAGGATTCGCGATGCAGGCACTGATCGCGCTGTTTCTCGGCGCCGCGTGGCGACGTATGCCGGTGCCGCCGGCGCACGTCCCGGCAATCGGCTTTGCCCGCCACGGCGAGCTACTGGCGTGCCTGCTGCTGGGCCATGTCGCCGTGTCGATGCTGTTCGAACCCGATCTCGGCAGCTACCTGCGGCACCTGTCGAGCATCGCGCCGTTCGCGATCGTACTGTGGTCGGTCCGCGTGCGACGTGGGCCGGCGTGATTACCGCGCAGACGGCGTCGCGCCCAGCGATTCCCGCACGGCATCAAGCGCGGGCTTCGGCGACCGGTCCGCATGCACGAGCCCGTAACTGCGCTGCGCGGCATCGCTCGCGTTTGCGGTGTCGGCCCATTCGTAGACCGAAATCAGCGGCGTATCGAGTTCGCCACGTGCGTCGAGCAGCGCGCGCAAGCGCTGCGCCTGGCGCGACTCGCCATCGGTGTTCATCGAGGCTGCGCCGTCTTCGGTGACGATCGCGGGTACACCGCAGCGCACGTCGATATCGTGCGCGGCCGCGCGGATCTGAGCGGGCGTCATCCCGTATGCGTGGTACGACACGGCGGCGAGGCAGCCCGACACCGACGCGTGCATGCCCGCCAGCAAGCGATCGGGCACGCTGCCGGGCGACGGCGGCCGCGCGAACCCGAAACCGACGACCGGCGTGGCAGGTCGATGTTCGGCGAGCCGTCGGCACAGCCCGTCCGCGAATGGCGGGAACGTGCGCGTCACGTCGCCGGTGGGCCAGTAACGACTCAGGTCGGGTTCGTTCCACACTTCGACGTCCGCGAGTTCGCGCTCATATTGCGCGGCCAGTTGCACGACCGTGTCGGCAAGCCGTGCGCCGGCAGCCGCAAGCATCGCCGTCTGGTCGTTGCCGGTACTTTTTCCGTCCGCTTGCCCGAATGGCGCAAGCGCGCGGACGGTGAGCAACACCGGCAGATGGGCCGACCGGGCCGCCGCGAACGCCTCGTCGACCTGCCGACGGTAGTCGTCGCGGTCCAGGCGATCGGTCCACACGCCGAAGCGCACGAGATCGAATCCGGTCTGGCGGATCCGCCGGGCATGGTCCACCGTGAATGACTGGATCTTTACCTGCACACCGATGCGTGGCTTCTGTTGCGAAGCGGTGGGCCAGCGCGTCGGACCAGTGGTGGCCGATAGGGATGCAGATGCCGCGCAAGCGAGCGCGGTTGCGATGAGCAGCGATGAAATCCAGAGCGTGGGCATCGGCGATTCGACGGTAGGTGTGGGTGCATGGCGGGTACCGGCCGACCTGCGCCGCTTCGCCAGGGTTTCGGGCGTTCATTGTTGCGGAGCGCCCACCGCTTCACCATCAGACTGGTCCGAGCACTTCGTCGACCTTCCGGCTGGCCTGCGCCAATGTCGAGTGTCCCGCGCCGATTCGCTCAGGGACGCGACAGCACCAGCACGCGCCCGCCCACCCGATGCAGCTTGAGCCACCCCATGTCGGCGGTAAAACGCAGCTGCTGCAAGTTGAAATCGAACTGGGCTCGCTCGGCCGCCTTGATCACGGCATCGGCGATCCAGCGAATCAGCACCTTGCCCTCTTCGGTGGTCTGATGGCCGGTCTGGCCGCCGCAGAAATGGTGATTCCCTGCGTTGACCTGCATCTGCAGCTGCATCCAGTGGCCGGGCAGGCCCGGCAGGGTCCGGAACAAATCGGCCACGCGCTGCGTCGTCAAGCTGCGCGCCCACAGCGCGCTGTCACCGTCCGGCCGCTCCAGGTTGTGGCGATCCGCGGCCTGGGCCTGGCCCTTGATGTTGCCTTTCAGGGTGTCGGGTTTCGTCATGACGCTTTCCTCGCGATGGGCCCGGCGGCGGGCCGGTTGAATGGACAAGGACCACGGAGCGTGGTCGGCCCGAAACACGGGGCGGGTTCGATCGTGAAGCCACGGCCGCCACGAACGACAGGCCGACAGGACGCGTCGTGCCTGACCATACGGATCGCGCAATCGCCGCCGGACCGGTGCCCCGCCTGAGCCGGATGAACGATACGCCCATTGCAGGAATTCGACGCCTGTCAGCTATGTCAGGCCCGATATCGGCCATCCGTCCCCATCACACCTTCTTCCCCTTCAACACGAACGCCATCGCCGTACACCCCACCATCGCGACACCCGCGATGAGGAACGTATCGCTGTACGCCATCAGCAACGCCTCGCGCATCACGCGCTGGTTCAGGAGCGCGAGTGCCAGCTCGTGCACACCGCCGGTCGACGCACCCGGCAACGCATCGGCACGCGGTACGTGCACGCGCGACAGCAGCCGTGCCAGCATCGCCATGCGTTCCTGAAAGGCTTCCGAAAACGGCGAAACGGCCTCGCCGATCTGCATCGCATGCAGCTTCTGCCGCTCGACGACGATCTGGCTCGCCACCGCGATGCCGATCGCGCCGCCGATGTTGCGCACCATGTTGAACACGCCCGAGGCCGAACCGAGCTGCGCCTTCTCGATCCCGTCGACGGCCATCACCGACAGCGCGATCACGACCAGCGACTGCCCGATCCCGCGCACGACGAGCGACGGCACGATCACGTTCGACGCCGCGTCGTCGGTCAGGTGAATGTTCATCAGGCAACCGGCCGCTACGAGCGCGAAGCCGAGCACGATCGTCGCGCGCGGGCTCGTGCGGCGCATCAGCGGCGGCGTCAGGAACGACATCACGAACTGCACGAGCCCGTACGGGATCATCGCGAGGCCGATGTCGCGCGCGCTGTAGCCGTGCAGCTCGGCGAAGTAGTTCGGCACGAGAAACACGACGCCGAACACCACCGCGCCGAACAGGAACTGCATCAGGCTCGCGATCCCGAAGTTGTAGCGGCCGAGCAGCCGCAGGTTGATGAACGGCTCCTTGCGCCGCAGCTCGATCGCGACGAACGCGACGAGCCCCGCCGCCGCGACGATCGACAGTTCGACGATCAGGTCGGACGCGAACCAGTCCTTGCGCCCGCCTTCCTCCAGCACGATCTGCAGCGCACTGAGGCCGAGCGCCATGGTCGCGATCCCGAACCAGTCGGCCTGGCGCAGCTTCGACAACTGGACGGGCACCGGGCGGATCGCCCACGCGATCGCCGCGATCAGCGCGATCGCGGGCGGAATCTGCAGGTAGAAGATCCAGCGCCACGAATACATGTCGGTGAGCCAGCCGCCGAGCGACGGGCCGGCCGCCTGCGCGACGTTGTTCGCCACCGCGAACAGCGCCATGCCGAGCGGATGCTTCGACGGTGGCAGCTCGGTGACGATCAACTGGAACGACAGCGGAATCAGCACGCCGCCGAACGCGCCCTGCAACGCGCGCGCGACGATTATCGACGAGATGGTCGGCGCGACCGAGCACGCGATCGAAAACGCAAGAAACCCCGTTGCGCCGACGAGCAGCACGCGGCGCGCGGAGAACACCTGCACGAGCCAGCCGGTGAGCGGAATCACGACGATCTCGGCCACGAGGTATGCGGTCGAGATCCACGAGCCTTCCTCGAAACTCGCCCCCAACGACCCGCGAATGTCGGGCAGCGACGCGTTCGTCACGTGCACGTTCATCCCCGCCATGAAGCAGCCGAACACGCCGCCGAGCACCGCGACCCACGCGCGCAGCGAAACGGTTTCGTCGTGCGCGGCCTGCGCAGCCTGCCCGGTTGCGGCGGTCACGATCCGGCTCCCGGCGCGCCGCGCGTATCGACGCGCGCGATCACCGACATGCCGGGCCGCAGCACGAGGCCCGACGGCGGCGCATCGAGGCGGATCTTCACCGGCACGCGCTGCACGATCTTCGTGAAATTGCCGGTCGCGTTGTCGGGCGGCAGCAGCGCGAATTCGGCACCCGAGCCCGGTGCGAGCCCGAGCACGCGGCCATGCAGCGTGTGGCCCGAGTAGGTATCGACGTCGATCTCGACCGGCTGCCCGTCATGCATCGCGCCGAGCTGAGTCTCCTTGAAGTTCGCGACGACGTACACGTCGCGCAGCGGCACGACCGCGAGCAGCGGCATCCCGACCTCGACGTACTGGCCCGCGCGCACCGCACGCTGGCCGATCGTGCCGTCGCGGGTCGCGCGGATCACCGTATGCTCGAGATCCAGCTGCGCCAGCGCGAGCTTCGCGCGGGACGCCGCGAGCCGAGCACGCGCCTGCTCGATCGCGGCCGTGCTTTGCGCGCGGCGGCGGCGCAGCACCGTCTGCTGGTCGTCCTGCGCGCGCACGGCCGCACTCGCGCGGGCCAGTTCCGCGCGCGCCTTCAGCGCATCGGCGTGCGCCTGTTCCCAGCGCTGCCCGCTGGCAGCCGATTCGGCAAGCAGTTGCCGGTAGCGCACCGCATCGGCATCGCGCCGCGCGGCTTCGGCACGCGCGGCCGCCGCATTGGCCTGCGCCTGCTCGATCACGCTGCGCTGCTGGCCGACCTGCGCGTCGAGCGTCGCGGCGGCGGCTTCCTCGGCCTGCAGCGTCGCTTCGGCCGCGGCGACAGCCGCCTGCGCATCGTCGAGCTTCGCGCGATAGTCGCGATCGTCGAGCGTGACGAGCACGTCGCCACGCTTCACGGGCTGGTTGTCGTCGACCGCCACGCGTGCGACATAGCCCGCCACGCGCGGGCTGACGGTCACGATATCGGCGCGCACGTACGCATCGTCGGTATGCTCGATGAAGCGGCCGACCGTCCACCAGCGCCAGCCGAACCCGGCCAGCACGATGACGGTGATGAAGGCGCCGGCGGCAATCCAGTGGCGCCGCGCGAAACGGGCGGATTTCTCGGGTACGGCTGTGGTGCTCATGATCGGAATCGGAATGGTTGTGTGCGTGCGAATGGACGTGCGGATTCACGAACGGCCGGCTAAGGCTGCCAGCCGCCCCCCAGTGCCTTGAAGACGGCCACCTGATCGAGCGCGACCTGCTGCGTCGACGCGGCCAGTGCGGCATCGACCGCGACGAGGCTGCGCTGCGCGTCGAGCACGCCGAGAAAATCCAGCGCGCCCGCGTCGTAGTTCAGTTCGGCGAGCCGGTAAGCGCGCGCGTGCTCGGCGCGCGCGGTGTCGAGTGCGGCCTTGCGACGCCACTCGGCGCCATAGCGGGCGAGCGCCTGCTCGGTTTCCTTCAGTGCGCGCAGCACCTGCGCATCGAACGACGCGCGCGCGGCGGTATCGTCCGCGCGAGCCTGCGCGAGTTGCGCGCGGCTCGCCGCGAGATTCGGAAAACGCCACGTAATCAGCGGCCCGACGCCCCACGCGATCGCGTACTTGTCGCCGAGCGACGACGGATCGCCGGTCGTCGACAGCCAGTTCACCGACCCGCCGAGCACGATCGACGGGTACAGCTCGGCCGTCGCGACGCCGATCCGTGCGTTCGACGCGGCGAGCCGGCGCTCGCTTTCGCGCAGGTCGGGCCGGCGCCGGAGCAGCGCGGCACCGTCGCCGACCGGAAACGGTCGCGCCAGCGCCGGCGTCGCGTGGCAGCGCGCGGCCGCGTCGGGAATCGCACCGGGTGCGTGCCCGGTCAGCACGGCGAGTTCATACAACGCGGCGCGGCGTGCGCCTGCGAGCGCGGGCAGTTCGGCGCGCGTATCGTCGGCAAATGCACGCGAGCGCGCGACTTCGAGATCGGACACGAGACCGTGCGCACGTTGCCGTGCAGTCAGCGTGGCGAGGCGCTCGGCGATCGCGACCGAGCGCTCGGCCACGTCGATCCGCTCGCCATACGCGCATGCCTGCGCATAGGCGGCCGTCGTCTCGGCGGCCACCGCGACGCGCATCGCATCCGACGCCGCCTGCACGGCCTCCGAATCGGCACGCGCGGCATCGACGAGATGGCCGACACGCCCCCACAGATCGACTTCCCACGACAACGCGAACGACGGCGAGTAACCCCAGCGCATCCGCGCATCGGTGCCCTTCGCGCTCGCGACGATCTGGTCGGGCGCGTGCTTGCCGTAGTCGACGCCGAAGCCGGCTGTCGTATCGGGCAACCGCGCGGCGCCCGCTTCGTCGAGCACGGCCCGCGCCCGCGCGACACGTGCCGCAGCCACCGCGAGATCGCGGTTCTGCGCGAGCGCTTCGCGCACGAGTGCGTCGAGCGTCGGATCGTCGAACAGCTGCCACCAGCGATCGGGCAACGCGCCGCCGGACGCGACGGGTGCGTCGGCCGCCGCGTCGAACGGCGCCGTGCGCGCCGCATCGGCCGCGGGTGGACGGTACGGATCGCCGACCGAACAGGCGGCAAGCGTCGCGGCGCTCAGCAGCGCGATGGCAACGGACAAACGGAACGAAACCGGAGGAAATGACGAGGCGCGCATCGTGCAATGGCTGTCGAACAAACGATGGGCCTATGGTAATTTCGACCCATTCGGTCGATCTCGCGCGCAAAGCGCATTCGTCGTCGAGAAAAGGACACGTGGATCAATTTTTCAGTGCGCTCGAGCGCAAGGACAAGCACAAGCAGATCGCCGTCGTCGCGTCCGACGCGGCGGCCGGCAGCGCGTATCCACCGCATTCGCATCGACATGGCCAGTTGATTCACGCGATTTCCGGCGTGATGATCGTGCATGCGGATGCCGGCAGCTGGGTCGTGCCGACGGGGCGCGCGGTGTGGGTGCCGGGCGGCACCCGGCACGAGATCCGGATGGCCGGCGACGTGCAGATGCGCACGGTGTTCGTCGCGCACGAAGTGCGGCCGAGCCTGCCGCGCGAATGCCGCGTGATCGAGGTCGGCACGTTGCTGCGCGAGCTGATCGTGACCGCGTGCGAACTGCCGGCCGATTACGACCTCGCGCATCGCGCGGGCCGCGTGCTCGCGCTGATCCTCGACGAAATCGAGATCGCGCCGCTGCTGTCGCTGCATGTACCGATGCCGCGGCATCCGGCGCTCGCCGCGCTGTGCACGCGGCTCATCAACGAACCGTCTTCAGTCGTCACGCTGCAGTCGTGGGCGCGCGACGCGCACATGAACGAGCGCACGCTCGCGCGCACCTTCAAGCGTGAAACGGGCATGACGCACGGTGCGTGGTGCCGCCACGCGCGCCTGCTGCTGAGCCTGCCGCGCCTGGCCGCCGGCACGCCGATCCTCGAACTCGCGCTCGAACACGGCTACGACAGCCCCAGCGCGTTCGCGGCGATGTTCCGCAAGGCACTCGGCGTGCCGCCGAGCGAATACTTCTCGCGACGCTGAACCGGTCTGTCCGTTTCGCGACGATCGAGCGCTGCCGTGCGCGCGCGGCGCGACTGCCCGCTCGCTACAGTAGCGGCATCGCACGACACTGGCGTCACGCGCCCGCCCGCCGATGGATCTGATTCAAAGCATGCAGGTTTTTGTCACGCTCGCCGACGCGGGGACTTTCACCGAGACCGGCAAGCGGCTCAACCTTACGACCGCGCAGGTCAGCCGCACGATCGCGTCGCTCGAAGCGCATCTCGGCATCCGGCTGCTGAACCGCACGACGCGCTCGATGTGCCTGACCGAAGCCGGCGAACGCTATCTCGCGCGGGCACGCGACATCACGCTTGCCGTCGATGCGAGCGAACGCGAAGCGCGCGGCGCACAGCTGCATCCGCACGGCCGGCTGCGCGCGCACTGCAGCGCCAGCATCGCGAACCGTTTCGTGATTCCGCTCGTCGCGCGCTTCCAGGCCCGCTATCCGGACGTCAGCGTCGACCTGACGCTCGCGCCGCAGGTGCCGGACCTGATCCGCGACAGCTACGACGTCGCGGTGATCGCGATGCCGAGCCTGCCGAGTTCCGATCAGGTCGCGATCGACGTCGGGCGGATCGGCAGCGTGCTGTGCGCTGCGCCCGCGTATATCGCGCGGCACGGAATGCCGGACACGCCGCGCGCGCTTGCGCGGCATCGCTGCCTGCAACTGGTCGCACCCGCCTACCCGGCGCGCGAATGGACGCTGACGTGCGGTGCGGATTCGGAAACGGTCGCGTTCGAGCCGACGATGACGGCCGACGTCGCGGCATCGCTCGAGATCGCGGTACGGGAAGGGGCGGGAATCGGCCTGCTGCCGGCGTTCGTCGCGGACGACGGGCTGCGTTCAGGCGCGCTGGTGCACGTGCTGCCCGACTATCGGGCTGAAGACGTGGGCGTGTTTCTGGTGTATCCGTCGCGCAAGCATCTCGACGCGAAGACGCGCGCGTGGGTGGATTTCATGAAGGCGGAACTGCGTGCCGCGCTCGCCGGACCGTGCGGCGGCAACCGCACGGACGACGACGCAGCCGCGCCGGACACCCCCGGCGCGGCCGCCAGGCCCCCGCTTACGCGACAGCCTTCACCGCCGGCTGTACCCCAAAAAACGTCGCCTGCGCCGCCTCGTCCGCGCGCGCATACGCACGGTTGATACCGCTGATCACCGCACGGATCGACGCGGTCGTCAGGTTCGCATCGATGCCGACGCCGAACGCGCTGCCGCGCACGCCCGTGCCGGCCAGCTCGGCGATCGCAATCGCCTTCGCATCGGCACCCTGCGACAACGCGCGCTCCTCGTAGTGCTGGATCCGCAGCGGCGTACGCAACGCATGCATCAGCGCATCGAGCGGGCCATTGCCTTCACCGCGCAGCACGCGGCGCTCGCCGTGCACGTCGGCGGTCAGCACGATCGTCTCGCGGCCGTCGCGCTCGGTCAGTTCATGGCCGACATAACGCAGCGGCGCATCGCCTTCGACGTATTCCTGCTGGAACAGCGACCAGATCTGCGCGCTCGTCACTTCGAGCCCACTGTCGTCGGTCAGGCGCTGCACGGCCGCGCTGAAATCGACCTGCAGGCGGCGCGGCAGCGCGACGCCATAGCTCTGCTCGAGCAGGTAAGCGATACCGCCCTTGCCCGACTGGCTGTTCACGCGAATGATCGAGTCGTACGTGCGGCCGACATCGCTCGGATCGATCGGCAGGTACGGCATTTCCCACAGGGCATCGGGGCGCTGCACCGCGAAGCCCTTCTTGATCGCGTCCTGGTGCGAGCCGGAGAACGCGGTGAACACCAGGTCGCCGACATACGGATGGCGCGGGTGGATCGGCAACTGCGTGCATTCCTCGGCCGTGCGCGCGACTTCGTTGATCTGCGAGAAATCGAGACCCGGATCGACGCCCTGCGAGTACAGGTTCAGCGCGAGCGTGACGAGATCGACGTTACCGGTGCGCTCGCCGTTGCCGAACAGGCAGCCCTCGATCCGGTCCGCGCCGGCCATCACCGCGAGTTCGGCCGCCGCGACCGCGGTGCCGCGGTCGTTGTGCGGATGCACGGACACGATCAGCGCGTCGCGGCGCGCGAGGTTGCGGTGCATCCATTCGATCTGGTCCGCGTAGCAGTTCGGCGTGCCGACTTCGACGGTGGCCGGCAGGTTCACGATCGACTTGCGCTCGGGCGTCGGCTGCCACACGTCGAACACGGCGTCGCAGACTTCCTTCGCGAAATCGAGTTCGGTCGCCGTGAAGGTTTCCGGGCTGTATTGCAGCGTGAAATGCGTGTCGGTCGCGGTGTCGGCGAAGCGCTTGATCGTGCGCGCGGCGTTCACCGCGAGCGTCTTCACGCCGTCGCGGTCGAGGCCGAACACGATCTTGCGGAATTCCGGCGCGGTCGCGTTGTACAGGTGCACGATCGCGCGCTTCGCGCCGCGCAGCGAGTCGAACGTGCGCTCGATCAGGTCGTCGCGCGCCTGCGTGAGCACTTCGATCGTCACGTCGTCGGGAATGTGGCCGCCTTCGATCAGCTCGCGCACGAAGTTGAAGTCGGTCTCGGACGCCGACGGGAACGCAACCTCGATCTCCTTGAAACCGATCGCGACCAGCGTCTTGAACATCCGCATCTTGCGCGCGGCGTCCATCGGCTCGAACAGCGCCTGGTTGCCGTCGCGGAGGTCGGTGCTCATCCAGATCGGCGCCTTCGTGATCGTGCGCGACGGCCACGTGCGGTCGGGCAGGTTGACAGGCGTGAACGGTCGGTACTTCGTCGCGGGGTTCTTCAGCATCATGATGTTCGGTCCTCGGTCTGTTTATCGGTGAAGCGCGGCGCGGCAGCCATCGTCGGCAGAAGCCGGCTGCACGCACAGCGGTAAAAACGGCAAGAAAGCGGCACAACGGCAAAGCGGTACGGCGAACGACAGCCTTGGCGGTTGAGCGACCGGGACGGAGCGGAGTGGTGACGGAAGAAAGACGAACTCAGGCGCCGGTCGACAACCGGGGCCAGGTCAGTGATGCGGGGGAAATCTGGCGCTTCAGGAAAGAAGCAGATGGAAAGCGCGCAGCCGCAGACCCAGCCCGGAGAAACGGGCTAGTAGTCGTAGCGAGAAGAGGGGCTGGGCGGCTTGCATGGCCGAAATCAAATCACAGGGGGATGGGGGTTGTCAACGGGCTGGGCGCACATGGCGCCGAATTCGATCGTTCAGAATCAGTCCCGTCCGATAGGCGGCGCGCCGCCCCGTCGATATGCTTCATGGGTGCGGCGCCGGTGAGGCCCCTGTTCACGTTCGGAGTGAGTTGGTCTACGTACTTCGCCGGTTGCCGCACCCCCTCCTGTTGCAATCAATCGGGTTTCGGTGTGGGCGTTCGGTGGTGGCCGGTGGGCGCGGCCACGACAGAGAAAGATGGTGTTGAAACGCTAACGCTGCCATATGCGAACGCCGAGGGTCCGCGCCGAAGCCCGATTGCCCCCGCCTCCCTGCCCGCTCCGCCAGCGCAACCGCGCATCGTTCAGAAAATCGATACACCCGTCGATATAATTTCCCGAATATATCGAAATATCAACCATTAAAGACATTTCATTAAATCGATTAACATAGATTTTCGATTTACTGAACAATAGCCATTCCTCATCGAATATTTTTTTATTTATTTTTCGGCATGCTCGATTCATCGCGTTTCAAACGGCAAACGTTTGCACGACACAACTCGAAGCCTTACCCATCATTCCTCAGGAGGAAAGCATGACCGATTCTCAAACGTCATCCAATCGCGCCGGCGAGTTTTCGATTCCGCCGAATACCGATTTCCGCGCGATTTTCTTCGCGAATGCCGCCGAGCAGCAGCACATCAAGCTGTTTATCGGCGACAGCAAGGAACCCGCCGCGTATCACAAGCTGACGACGCGCGACGGCCCGCGTGAAGCGACGCTGAATTCCGGCAACGGCAAGATCCGCTTCGAAGTGTCGGTGAACGGCAAGCCGTCGGCCACCGACGCGCGCCTCGCACCGATCAACGGCAAGAAATCGGACGGCTCGCCGTACACGGTCAATTTCGGGATCGTCGTGTCGGAAGACGGTCACGACAGCGACTACAACGACGGCATCGTCGTGCTCCAGTGGCCGATCGGCTGACCTGACGCGCACCTGACGACTCCCCCCGCCGGCCGCCTCAGGGCCGGCCGGCGGTTGCGCGCCGCCTTCAGCGGCACCTCCCTCCTTTGCATCGAAACCCGCCCTACCAACGGAGACATCCATGCCCCTCCTTTCGGCTTCGATCGTCAGCGCACCCGTGGCGACCTCGGAAACCTACGTCGACATCCCGGGCCTGTACATCGACATCGCCAAGGCAGAGATTCGAGACGGGAAACTGCAGGTCATCCTCAACGTGCCGACGCCGTACGCGACCGGCAACAACTTCCCCGGCATCTATTTCGCGATCGCCACCAACAAGGGCGTCGTCGCGGACGGCTGCTTCACCTATTCGTCGAAAGTGCCCGAATCCACCGGGCGCATGCCGTTCACGCTCGTCGCGACGATCGACGTCGGCACCGGCGTCACGTTCGTGAAGGGCCAGTGGAAAAGCGTGCGCGGCAGCGCGATGCATATCGATTCGTACGCGAGCCTGTCCGCGATCGGCGATACAGCCGCGCAATCGTCGTCCGGCGGCGGCAGCGGCGAAACCGGCGCGGGCGGCAACTCGGGCGGCACAGGCGGCACGGGTAGCGGCACGATCGGCGGCGGCGGCGAACGCGACGGCACGTTCAACCTGCCGCCGAACATCAAGTTCGGTGTCACCGCGCTCACCAACGCGGCGAACGACCAGACGATCGACATCTACGTCGACGACAACCCGAAGCCGGCCGCCACGTTCAAGGGCGCCGGCGTGCACGACCAGAACCTCGGCACCAAGGTGCTCGACTCCGGCAAGGGGCGCGTGCGCGTGATCGTGATGGCGAACGGCAAGCCGTCGCGGCTCGGCTCGCGGCAGGTCGATCTCTTCAAGAAGTCGTACTTCGGGATCGTCGGCTCGGAAGACGGCGCCGACGACGACTACAACGACGGCATCGTGTTCCTGAACTGGCCGCTGGGCTAAGCACGATGACCCGCGGCGCGGCAGGCAGCGCGCGCCGTCGTCGAATCCGCAATGGCGACGGGGCCAACCCCACATTGCGAACCGATTCATTCGAGCAGTCAGTCGTAGTTCCACTGCTGTACTCCGTGCGCGACAACGGCGAAATCCATTCACCGGCCGCGCAACGCGAGACCTTTCATCGAGACGAGGACGACATGTCACAACCGTTTACCCATGACGATCTGTACGCCCTGCTGCAACTCGCCGGCAACGATGCCACCGCCGTCCAGGCGAATGGCGACCAGGCGGTGCTCGACCGCATGCGCCAGTTCATGACCACGCAGCTCGTGGAAAAGCTGCCGCAATACGATGTGTTCGTCGACATCGCGACGATCCCGTACAGCTTCGACGTCGGCAGCTGGCAGAACAAGGTGAAGGCCGATGCGGCCGGGCAGGTGGTCGCCTGCACGGTGACGTGGGCCGGCGCGCCCGGCGTGCTGCCCGGCGCCGCGGCGAAGTTCGGCGTCGGCGCGGTGGTCAATTACTTCTCGAAAGCCACGCCGCAGCCGCAACCCACGCAGCCGGATCCCACGACGACCGGCGGCGGCGAACGCGACGGCGTCTTCAACCTGCCGCCGAACATCGCGTTCGGCGTGACCGCGCTGGTCAATTCGTCGGCACAGCAGACGATCGAGGTGTTCGTCGACGACAACGCGAAACCGGCCGCGACGTTCCAGGGCGCCGGCACGCAGGACGCAAACCTGAACACGCAGATCGTGAACTCCGGCAAGGGGAAGGTGCGCGTGGTCGTGACGGCGAACGGCAAGCCGTCGAAGATCGGCTCGCGTCAGGTCGACATCTTCAAGAAGACCTACTTCGGTCTGGTCGGGTCGGAAGACGGGACGGACGGTGACTACAACGACGGTATCGCGATCCTGAACTGGCCGCTCGGCTAACAAGCAGCGTAACCCTGCTCCTTCGCCACGCCGCCCGGCGTGGCGATTCATTTCAACGCGCGTGCTCGTCTCTTCCGCCACGCGCGACAGCCCTGATACCTTCAGTTCGGTCGCATGTAACGATCGAAATTGTTGATGTATTCGTCAAGGTGGAGTTCCAGTGCCTTCCTGTATTCGTCGCAGAAATACTGGATCGTTTCTTCCCGCATCGCTGCCATGTCCGCACCGGACCCATGGCCGGATGCACTGAGCCATGCGTTGAATCGTGCGGTCGCATACATCATCGACGCACTGACTTTGCCGCGACTCGGCGCTTTTTGAAGCTGCTCGTTCGATAGCTCGATGTGCTCGTCTGCACGAGCATGGAAATTTTCGTCGACGTCCATGGCTTATGCACTGCGCGTTAAGTGAAAGTCCTTGTCCGGCATTTCAGGGGACTGCGCCCGTTGCGGTTCGGATCTTCTCGAACCGCTTCGGGGTCGACAGGTGGGCACCGAGGCGCGCGATCGTCGACGCGAATGACCACTCGAACGACGATTGCGACGAAGGCATCGTGTTCCCGAACCGGCCACCGAGTCAAGGTCGGCATCCTGCCTTCCGCCGTCACGCCGCCCCGCGCGGCGATCCGCAAGAACGATCAAATGCCCCCTCCGCCGATACCATATAGTCCGCTCGACACCCTCATTGGAACGCTATGAACCCGGTAGGACATGCACTCTGGTTTATCGAAACCAAACTGGACAGGGAACTGACGCTCGACAGGATTTCCGCCAATTGCGACATGACGCGCTTCGGCTTCTCGCGCCTGTTCTCGATGAATACCGGCTGGCCAGTGATGCGCTATGTCCGGTCGAGGCGGCTGACGCGTGCGGCACACACGTTGGCGCAAGGCGCGCCGGACATCCTGCAGGTGGCGCTCGATGCCGGCTATGGCTCGCATGAGGCGTTCACGCGCGCCTTCCGCGATCTCTTCGGCATCACGCCCGAGGACGTGCGGGCACGGCGCACTCTCGACGGATTGTCTCTTGTGGAGCCGCTACGCATGAAAGAACTGAAACTCATCGACGTTGCACCATCACGCTTCGAAGCCGCCGGAAAGCGGCTGATCGCCGGCATGAGCGACCGGTACACCTTCGAAACCAACGAAGGCATTCCGGCGCTCTGGCAAGCGTTCATCCCATACATCGGTACCATTCCCGGCCAGGTCGACGACGTGACCTACGGCGTGTGCTGCAACCCGGATGCGGATGGCAGCTTCGAATACATCGCGGGAGTGGAAGTCACCCACCGCGACCGGTTGCCCGCGCCCTTTCGTTGCGTCGAACTCGAACCACAGCAGTATGCGGTCTTCGAACACAGTGGGCACATCTCCACGCTGCACCAGACGTTCTACAGCATCTGGAACGGCTGGCTGCCGACGTCCGGATTCAAGGCGGTCGACGCGCCCGAGTTCGAGCGCTACAGCGCGGACTACGATCCGGTGACGGGCGCCGGCGTGCTGGAAATATGGCTGCCGGTCGAACCTGCTGCGTAAGCGGTTTGCCCTGATCGGCCACGACGGGGCGCGTCGCGGCCGGCACCTCGCCAATCGTCACCCGGCCCGCGATCCAGCGGGCTCCGACATCACAACCGGCTGCGACCACTCAACCGACGCCAGGCGCGTGCGTGCATCGAGCACCACGCGATTGAACGCGACGCGCTGTTCGCCTCTCAGCTTCGCTGCCTTGCCCGCCTGTACCAGCGCGACCGGGTCGACGGGACGGGCATGCCGCCGGACCTCGAAGTGCAGATGCGGCCCGGTGGCCGTACCCGTGCTGCCGACCGCGCCGACACGCTGGCCGCGCGCAACCCGCATGCCGGTTCGCAGCGTCGGCTCGAATGCCGACAGGTGCGCGTAGTACGACGCATAGCCGCCGTCATGACGAATCACCACGTACTTGCCGTAGCCGCGCGGCTCGGTGCCGATGAACGTGACGACGCCGCGCTCCGACGCATGAACCGCACGCCCGGCCGGCGCCGCGAGATCGACGCCGGAATGCACATGGCGCGCGCCGGTGACCGGATGCACGCGCGTACCGAAATGCGAGCTGATCCGCTTTGCGCTGACCGGCATCGCAAACCGCGCGCCGGCGAGCGGCACGCCGTCGAGGTCGTAATAGGCGCCCGGCGAGCCGGCATCGGGCGCAAACCACACGGCCGCGACGTGCTCGCCGCGCAAGCGAAGCTCGAGCGCCGTCACGCGCACGCCGCCCGGCAGCTTTGCGTTGCCGTCGGGTTCGTAGGCGACGCGGAACGTGTCGCCGAGTGCACCGCGCTGTTTCAGGTCGATGCGACCGGCGAGCATGCGGGTGATCTGCGCGGCAACGCCCGCCGGCAAATCGGCACGCGCCAGCGACGCCTGCAGGCTGCCGACGATCGCGCCGCCACGCGCGCCGCGCTCGGCTTGCGCGAACACGAACGGCTCGGCGGCGGCAAGATCGACGGGACGCCGTTCGAACGCAGCCTGCTCGCCCGCGACGGGCAACGCCGACGCAAGACCGTAATCGAACCTCGATGCGTACGCGCGCTCGACCGCCCCGCGCGCCGCATCGCACAACACGCGGTAAGGCACGCAGGCACCGAAGCGCGCCACGGGGTCGTCGCGTTCGCCGGCCGTCGGCACGGCCAACGCATGCGACGTGTAGGCAACGTCGAGCGGCGCGGCCGTCGACGCGTGCAAGCCGCCCCACGTCGTGCGCGCGGCATTGAAAAAGGGCACGTCGACAAGGTCGGCCATCACGGGCGAAAACGGCGCGGCGTCGTGCGACGCATGTGCCACCGCACCCGGTGCACCGGCCACACAGGCCGCCGCGATGACACCGCGCAGCAGCGCGCGGCGCACCGGGAAACCGTGAACGCCGCGCTGTGCGGGTTGACCTTGTTCGCGTGCGAGACGGAAACGCAGGTCTAACCGCATGACGTCGTCACTCGCTGTCTGTCAGTGAAAAATCGGGAAAGAACCGGGTATCGCGGAGGAATGATCGTCGCGACCCGGCAACGTGAAAACGAGTGTAGCGGCGCGATCGACGCGGCTGAATAAGACTAGTCTCATTTAATCGTAAAGTCGCTTAGTACAAAACCGAAACCTCGATTTCGCGGCCCGGCGGCACGGGTACGCGGCATTCGGCCCCACCCGCTGGCGCGAACCAATGTGTGCCGCATACAGTCGAACGCTGCCGGCGCGTGAGCGCAAGCCTGCTCGACCACGGCCGCGTCACGCATCGTTTCTTCAACCCGGAATCCCGTCAATGTTTCTCGATCAACTACATCCGGAACGCTGGACGTTCCTGTGGAACGCGCTGTCCACCCTCTCCCTCAAGCTCTGCGCCGGCCTAGCGCTGCTCGTCGCCGGCTGGTGGCTGTCGAAACGCATCGGCAACTGGCTGAACCGTCTGCTCTCGAGCAAGGAGCGCGTCGACGACACGCTGCGGCCGATCCTCTGCGACGTCGCCGTGTGGGGCATCCGCATCGTCGCGATCGTCGGCGCGCTGTCGCAGCTCGGCATCGAAACCGCGAGCATCGTCGCGGTGCTCGGCGCGGCCGGCCTCGCGATCGGGCTCGCGCTGCAGGGCACGATGCAGAACATCGCGGCCGGCATCATGCTTCTGCTGCTGCGGCCGTTCAAGGTCGGCGACTATATCGACGGCGGCACGGGCGTCGCGGGAACCGTCGACGAGGTCGGGCTCTTCATGACGCGGCTGACGAAGCCGGACGGCATCTGCGAATACGTGCCGAACAGCGCGCTGTGGGGCAGCTCGATCCGCAACTACACGCGCAACCCAACGCGCCGCCTCGATCTCGAAGTGGAAGTGTCGGTGCATGACGATATCGATCGCGCGCTCGACGCGCTGCGGGCGCTGGCCGCGGCCGATCCCGACGTGCTGCAGGACCCCGCGCCGGACGTGATGGTGATGCGCTTCGACGACAGCACGGTCGTCGCGAACATGCGCGTATGGACGCACACCGACAAGTTCTGGGCGATGCGCTGGCGCCTCGCGCGCCAGGTGCGCAAGACGCTCGCCGACGCGAACTGCGCGCTGCCGATCCGCACGCGCGAGCTGCACATCGTGCATGACGCGGAGCGTCGCGCCGACCGCGCGCAAACGCACGCGCTGTAAACGGCGAAGGCCGCGAAGCGCATCCTGCTTCGCGGCCCCGGCGACGTCAACGCAACGTCACCGCAACGTCACCGCCACATCACATCTTCACGATATCGAGCAGCGCCTTCTTGCCGCTCTTGTACGTGAACACCGAGATCGCGCCGTGCTTCAGGTCGCCCTGCGGCGTGAAGCTCGTCTCGCCGATCACGCCCTTGTAGTCGGTCGCGGGCATCGCCGCCAGCACCTTCGCCGGGTCGGTCGAGTTCGCGCGCTTCATTGCGTCGACGATGATGTAGACGGCGTCGTACGAGAACGGCGCATACACCTGCATCGGCTGGTGATAGCGCGCCTCGTAGCGCTTCGCGAACGCCGCGCCGCCCGGCATCTTCTCGAGCGCGATGCCGGCCTCGGAGCACACGACGTTGTCGGACGCCGGGCCCGCGAGCTTCGGCAGGTCGGTCGAGCACACGCCGTCGCCGGCGAGGATCTTCGCGCGCATGCCGAGCTGGCGCGCCTGCTTCGCGAGCGGCCCGCCCGTCGCATCCATGCCGCCGTACATGATCGCGTCCGGATTCGCGCCCTTGATCTTCGTGAGGATCGCGCGGAAGTCGATCGCCTTGTCGTTGGTCGCATCGCGCGACACGACCTTCATCCCGGCGGCCTTCGCCGCTTTCTCGAACTCGGTCGCGAGGCCCTGGCCGTACGCGGTCGAATCGTCGACCACGGCCACCGTCTTGATGCCCATGTTCTTCGCCGCGTACATCGCGAGCGCCGGCCCCTGCTGCGCGTCGGTCGCCACCACGCGATAGGTCGTCTTGAAACCCTGCTGCGTGTAGGTCGGGTTGGTCGCGGCCTGCGAGATCTGCACGACACCGCCGTCGCGATAGACGCGCGACGCCGGAATCGACGTGCCCGAGTTGTGATGGCCGACGACGCCGATGACCTTGTCGTCGACGAGCCGCTGCGCGACCTGCGTCGCTGTGCGCGGATCGCCCGCGTCGTCCTGCGCGTCGAGTTGCAGCGTGACCTTCCTGCCGCCGATCGTCAGGCCCTTCGCATTGATTTCCTCGACCGCGAGGCGCGCGCCGTTCTCGCTGTCCTTGCCGAGGTGCGCGATCGCGCCGGTCAGCGGCGCGACGTGGCCGATGCGCACGATCTCGTCCGCATGTGCGGACAGCGCGCACGTAAGCGCCGCCGCTGCCGCGAATGCCGTCATGGAATGTCGAAGCATGTCTGTCTCCTGGTCAGTCTTGTGGGGCCCCGTTCGATGCGGGACGTGTTGTGGTTCGGATGACGAATCGGTTGCGGTCAGTGATGCAGCGCTTCCTGCACGGCGGGCCACATCCCCGTCGGCTGCACGGCTGCGGCGCCGCGCGTTACGCGCGCCCTTCGAATCCCAGCAGCACGTTGACCGCGTTGATGCCGATCTCGTCGACCATGTAGCCGCCTTCCATCACGAACAGCGTCGGCACGTTCAGGCGCGCGAGCGCCGCGCCGATGCGCAGGTAGTCGGGCGAGCGCAGCCGGAAATGGCTGATCGGGTCGTGCTCGAACGTATCGACGCCGAGCGACACGACGAGCGCGTCGGGCGCATGCGCGGCGATCGCGGTAGCCGCCTGATCGAGCGCCGCCGAGTAGGTGTCCCACAGCGTGCCCTTCGGCAGCGGCAGGTTCAGGTTGAACCCTTCGCCCGCGCCGATGCCGCGCTCGTCCGCATAGCCGGAGAAGTACGGATACGACACCGGCGGCTCGCCGTGGATCGACGCGAACAGCACGTCCGCGCGGTCGTAGAAGATGTCCTGCGTGCCGTTGCCGTGATGGAAATCGACGTCGAGCACCGCGACGCGCGCGGCGCCCTGCGCGACACAGTGCTGCGCGGCGATCGCCGCGTTGTTCAGGTAGCAGTAGCCGCCCATGTACTCGCGGCCCGCATGATGCCCAGGCGGGCGGCACAGTGCGAACGCCGCGCGCGCCGCGCCGCTCGACAGCAGGTCGGCGCCGGTGAGCGCCGAGTTCGCGCTCGCGCTCACGGCGTCCCACGTGCCGGCATTGATCGGCGCGCCCGCGTCCATCGCGTAGAAGCCGAGCTTGCCGTCGATGAACGCGGGCGGCGTCGCGGCAGCCGGCATCGCGCGCACCGGCCACACGAGCGGCAGCGCCTGGCAGGTGCGGCCCGTCGCGGTCCACTCGTCCCACGCGCCGGCGAGGAAATCGACGTAGCGGGCACTGTGCGCGGCCGCGTAGTGGGCGCGGTCGAACGGCTTCGGCGCGATCACGTCGCCGAGGCCGGCGGCACGCACCTGCGCGAGCACCGTTTCGGCGCGAAGGGGGTTTTCGAACGAATCGGTGATCGCGCCGTCCTTCAGTTCGACGCCGCGATGCAGTTGGTGATCGCTGCTGTAGACCGTGAGCATGGTTGACCGTTGCAGTGAGGGTGGCAACAGTTTATTGACGGCAACCGGCAATAGCTTTGCTTTCGACGCGCGCCTTTCGTACAATTTTGAGAAAACCGCCTACGGATTTCCGGAAATGAGCAAAAATCGCGCTTCAGCCGAACTGGATGGCGTCGACCGCGCCATGCTGCGCCTGCTGCAGGACGACGGCGCGTTGTCGAACGCGACACTCGGCGAGAAGCTGTCGCTGAGCGTCACGCCCTGCTGGCGGCGCCGCAAGCGGCTCGAGGACGAAGGCGTGATCACCGGCTACCAGGCGAATCTCGACCGGCGCGCGCTCGGCATGAACGTGTTCGCGTTCGTGCAGGTGACGTTCAACATGCATTCCGGCCAGGATTCGGATCACTTCGAGGACGTGATGCGGCGTCACGATGAAGTGACGTCCTGCCACAAGATCACCGGCGCGGCCGACTACATCCTGCAGGTCGTCGCGGCCGATCTCGATGCGTACGCGGAATTCGTCGAGCGCGTGCTGCGCAAGCAGGCCGGGGTGTCGTCGATCCAGTCGAGCCTCGCGTTGCGCGAAGTGAAGTTCTCGTCGCGGGTGCCGGTGCCAGGCGACTGACCGTTCATGCTGTTCCGCGCCCGGGCCCGGGCATCCGTTGTCGATCGTCATCCCATGGAGCGCTACCTGATGAAACGTCTTCTTCCGTCTGCTTCGCTGGCCGCCGCCATTGCCTGCGCGCTCGCGTTGAGCGCCTGTGCGGCGCAATCCACCGTGCCGGCCGCCGCGTCAGCGCCGGCCGAAGCTGCCGCGCCGCCCCCGCCGCCGATGCCCGGCAGCGATCGCGATTCGCACGGCTGCATCCCCTCGGCCGGCTATTCGTGGTGCGAAGCAACGCAACAATGCGAACGCCCGTGGGAACTCGCGAAACAGAAGGGCTTCGCGAATTCGGCGCAAGGGTACGACCAGTTCTGCCGGAACGGCACCGCGAAGTAAAGTGACGTGACGTCACGCGATCGTGTCGCGGCGCACGGCCGCGACACGAGGCAGCGCCCCTCGACATCCCCTCCCGATCCCGCGCAGTTATCCCCAGCTTTCCCGGTTCCAGCGACCGTCATTCCGGAAACCCGGACACACAAAAAACCCCACAAAAACAACGGGTTTTTTCGTTTGTGACACAGCAAACGAGTTCGGTTACATTACGCGCCCCTTGCCACCCCGCCCCCGCAAAACGCGTCGCGCGCGGCCTCTTTCCACGCAGCCTGAAGCGTCTTCCGCTCAGGCTTGCCGCAAGGGCCCGGGCGCGTTGTGCGCCACTGTGACGCAGGCACTTGCCTGCCCGCAGGCAGCCGATCCGAAGGTGTTCTTCCCGACGGGTTCGCGTGCGCAAATGCAACGGCGCGCGGCGTCGATCCGGAATTCCGGATTCGCGCGTCCGGATCTCCGGACCCGTGTTTCACCGCGATCGACACACGCGCCGGGCGGCTTGGCAAACCGATGCATTCAAGTTGAGAAAGGGATCTGCTGTGATCAAAACGTTACGGGTAATACTGTCGGCGCTCGCGCTGTGCGTCGCCGCGTCGTCCGCGCATGCCGCCGATACGAAGAAGGTCGACGTCCTGCTGGTGGGCGGCGGCATTATGAGCTCGACGCTGGGCGTCTGGCTGCACGAGCTTCAACCTGACTGGTCGATGACCATGGTCGAGCGCCTCGACGGCGTCGCGCTGGAAAGCTCGAACGGTTGGAACAACGCCGGCACCGGCCACTCGGCGCTCGCCGAACTGAACTACACGCCGGAGAAGGCGGACGGCAAGATCGACATCTCGAAGGCGATCGAGATCAACGAGTCGTTCCAGATCTCGCGCCAGTTCTGGGCGTGGCAGGTCAAGCAGGGCGTGCTGAAGAACCCGCACTCGTTCATCAACTCGACGCCGCACATGAGCTTCGTGTGGGGCGACGACAACGTCCGCTTCCTGAAGAAGCGCTACGAAGCGCTGCAGGCGAGCCCGCTGTTCCGCGGCATGCAGTATTCGGAAGACTACGACGAGATCAAGCAGTGGGTGCCGCTGATGATGGAAGGCCGCGACCGCAACCAGAAGGTCGCGGCAACGTGGACGCCGATCGGCACCGACGTGAACTTCGGCGAGATCACGCGCCAGTTCGTCGGCTACCTGAAGACGCAGCCGAACTTCACGCTGTCGCTGTCGAGCGAAGTGCGCGAGATCTCGCGCAACGCCGACGGCACGTGGCACGTCACGTGGGTCAAGCTGCACTCGGATGAGCCGGCGCAGTCGGTCGACGCGAAGTTCGTGTTCATCGGCGCGGGCGGCGGTGCGCTGCACCTGCTGCAGGCATCGGGCATCCCCGAGGCGAAGGACTACGGCGCGTTCCCGGTCGGCGGCTCGTTCCTCGTGACGGACAATCCCGAAGTCGTGAAGCAGCATCTGGCGAAGGCCTACGGCAAGGCGTCGGTCGGCTCGCCGCCGATGTCGGTGCCGCACCTCGACACGCGCATCATCGACGGCAAGAAGATCATCCTGTTCGGGCCGTTCGCGACGTTCTCGACCAAGTTCCTGAAGAACGGTTCGTACTTCGACCTGCTCAAGAGCACCAACACGCACAACGTCGCACCGATGATGCGCGTGGGTGTGGACGAATTCCCGCTGGTGCAGTACCTCGCCGGCCAGCTGATGCTGTCCGACGACGACCGCTTCAACGCGCTGAAGGAATACTTCCCGAACGCGAAGAAGGAAGACTGGCGCCTGTGGCAAGCCGGCCAGCGCGTGCAGATCATCAAGCGCGACCCGGTCAAGGGTGGTGTGCTGAAGCTCGGCACCGAGATCGTCAGCTCGCAGGACGGCAGCATCGCGGGCCTGCTCGGCGCATCGCCGGGCGCTTCGACGGCCGCGCCGATCATGCTGAACCTGATGAAGAAGGTGTTCAAGGACAAGGTCGCGACGCCCGAGTGGCAGCAGAAGATCCGCCAGATCGTGCCGAGCTACGGCACGAAGCTGAATGACAGCCCGGCGAAGGTCGTCGAGGAATGGACGTACACCAGCGACGTGCTGCAGCTGTCGCCGCCGCCGAAGATCGACGTCGGCACGCCGTCGCAGGCCACCGGCACCGCGCCGGCCCGCCCGGCGAAGGCGGCGACCGACATGGCGCTGTAACGCGCCGAGCGCCGCGCGACACCCTCGCGCCGCACGACACGGCCGCCCTCCGGGGCGGCCGTTTTTCTTGGCGGGTAGCGGGCGAAACCGCCCGGCCGGTCGCCCGCTTCCGCTAGAATTGCGGCACGCGCGACCCTGTCGCCGCCCGATCCACCATCCGCATCGACGCAATCCAAGCGACGCCCGGTGCGGCCCGCGCCCAGGCCGCGCTAGCGCCGCCCGCCGTTGCCGCGCCCGCCCGGGCGCGCCATCAACCGAATTCAGCTGGAGAAAGACCGTGTTTACCTGCCGAAACCAGAGCTGCGGCACGCCGTGGGAGCAGTCCGACGTCGTCATCAAGGACGAAGGCCAGGGGCTGCTGTTCCGCTGCCCGCTGTGCGGCGCGCGCAACTACCTCGAACGCTTCGAAGACGACGAAGGCAAGGTCGTCTACGAGCAGATGGAAGGCCGCCCTTACCTCGGAGACCTGGAATGACCCAGCCGACCGCCACGCCGTTCAGCGCGCTGTCGTTGACGCCCGCCACGCTCGCCAACCTCGCGCAGCTCGGCTACGTCGACATGACGCCGATCCAGGCCGCGAGCCTGCCGATCGCGCTGGCCGGCCAGGACCTGATCGCGCAGGCGAAGACGGGCAGCGGCAAGACCGCCGCGTTCTCGCTCGCGCTGCTGGCGCGCCTCGACGCACGCCGCTTCGACGTGCAGGCGATGATCCTGTGCCCGACACGCGAACTCGCCGACCAGGTCGCGCAGGAAGTGCGCCGCCTCGCGCGCGCCGAAGAGAACGTGAAAGTGCTGACGCTGTGCGGCGGCACGCCGATGCGCCCGCAGGCGCAGAGCCTCGAGCACGGCGCGCACATCGTCGTCGGCACGCCGGGCCGCATCATGGATCACCTCGATCGCGGCAACCTGAAGCTCGACGCGCTGAACACGCTGGTGCTCGACGAAGCCGACCGGATGCTCGACATGGGCTTCTTCGACGACATCGCGAAGGTCGCACGGATGTGCCCGACCTCGCGCCAGACGCTGCTGTTCTCCGCGACCTACCCGGACGGCATCGTGAAGCTGAGCCAGCAGTTCCTGCGCAACCCGAAGGAAGTGAAGCTCGAAGAGCGCCACGACAACAGCAAGATCCGCCAGCGCTTCTATGAAGTGACGGAAGACGAACGGCTGCATGCGGTGGGGCAGTTGCTGAACCACTACCGGCCGGTGAGCACGATCGCGTTCTGCAACACGAAGCAGCAGTGCCGCGACCTGCTCGACGTGCTGCATGCGCAGGGCTTCCACGCGCTCGCGCTGCACGGCGAGCTCGACCAGCGCGAGCGTGACCAGGTGCTGATCCAGTTCGCGAACCGCAGTTGCTCGGTGCTGGTGGCCACCGACGTCGCCGCGCGCGGGCTCGACATCGCGCAGCTCGAAGCCGTGATCAACGTCGACGTGACGCCCGACCCCGAAGTGCACGTGCACCGCATCGGCCGCACGGGCCGCGCGGATCAGGACGGCTGGGCGCTGAGCCTCGCGAGCATGGACGAGATGGGCCGCGTCGGCGCGATCGAGCAGGCGCAGAAGCGCGACGTCGAATGGCATCCGCTCGCGGAACTGAAGCCGGCCGACGACGGCGTGCTGACGCCGCCGATGGAAACGCTGCAGATCCTCGGCGGGCGCAAGGACAAGATCCGCCCGGGCGACGTGCTCGGCGCCCTGACCGGCGACGCCGGGTTCGACGGCAAGCAGATCGGCAAGATCAACGTGACCGAGTTCTCGACCTATGTCGCACTCGAGCGCGGCGTGGCGCGCGATGCGCTGCGCAAGCTCAATGCCGGGAAGATCAAGGGCAAGCGGGTCAAGGTCCGGTTGATGGACGAAGAGTGACGGAACGCGGCGCGGACGGTCGCACCGTTGCGCGCCGCCCTGCATTCCCTCACATTATCCCCGCATCACGCCAGTTCCGGATATCCGTGCGCGGCCGCGTCCTCCGCGAGTCGCGCAATTACGTCGTAGTCGCCTGGCGACAACCGTTCGAATCCCTTCAACCGCAGCACGCGCGCCCGTTCCGCATCGGTGGCGACCGCGTGATCGAGCGCGTCCTGCAATGAGGCGACCTGCGCTTCCGGCAGCGCGCGCGATGCGATGAACGGTAATCCCGGCGCAGAGGCCGTCATCCCGATGATCCGGATGTCCTGCAGCAGATCGGGCAACGCGTCGCGTACATACGCGAACGTCACGCAGTCGATCGCCGCACAATCGGCTTCCGCCAAAGCCAACGCACGCAGCACGTTCAGGTGCGAGCCGAGCGCCGTAACCGATCCGAAGAATCGTCCGTCGCGTGCATGCGGCGCGACCGCGTGCCGGAGCGCGTTCATCCCGCTGTGCGAATCTCGACCGTTGAATGCGGCCCGCAGCCCCCGGCATGCGGCGAGCGTCGTCGCGCCGTCCGCGTGTGCATCTGCCGACACGACCAGCACGCTGCTGTAGTGCGCACCGTGGCAACCGTCGGCATCGAACACGGGGGTCGCGATCAGTCGCACGACATCGCGCAGGCCCAGCATCCGGTACGGGTAGCCGCAGGTCTGCGACAGCAGCAGATCGTCGCGCCGCCACAGCGCGTGCAGGTCGTCGAGGGGTTCGTCGGGAAGCGTGACATCGGCGGGCCCGCCCGCGTTCGCGAACGCATCGAGCGCGTCGCGCAGCAACGCGCGCCACAGCGCGTCGTGGCGCGGCGTCACGTTGTACATCGGCAGGGCGGCGATCCATGAGCTCATGCGGGCATTCTACGCAGTGACGCTCGCGCAACGGAACCCGGTTCGATCACGGTAAAACGGGGGCTGAACGCGGCGCAGCGCGCCCGAAGCTTATCGGCCACGCGACGATAAGCAAATGCGAATCGATTGGTTGGCCGCGCAGCGCGATCCCGGTACCGTCCTGATGCCTGCCCGAGCATCGCCATTGCACGTGATAACGGACAGGCCGACCGTGATCCGCGAGACACCTGCGCACCGGGCCGAGCGCACCGGTTCAACCGCTCGTTCCCCGCACTGCCCGTTCAATCCGCCTCAACGCCATGGCCGAATACTTCGACGTCGACCACGCGCGTGCGATCGCCGCGCTCGACACCCGCTTCACCGCCCGCACCGAGTGGCCGACCTGGCTGCTGGTCGTCGCGATCTACGGCGGCTGGCTCGCCGTGCTGCTGCTCGTGCGTGACGGCACGCTGTCGCTCGCGGCCGCGACGCCGCCGCTGATCCTGCTCGGCGCATGGCACCTGTCGCTGCAGCACGAGCTGCTTCACGGCCATCCGACACGCTCCGCCCTCGTGAACAAGCTGCTCGGTTATCCGCCGCTGACGGTCTGGTATCCGTACACGCTGTATCGCGACACACACCTCGACCACCACCGCGACGAGGACCTGACCGTACCGGGCGTCGATCCCGAAACGAACTACGTCACGCGCGAACGCTGGGCGCAGCTGCCGCGCTGGCGCCGCGTGCTGACGGTCGCCCGCAAGACCTTCATCGGACGCTTCATCGCCGGGCCGCCGCTGAGCATCTTTGCAATGTGCATCGATGCATTCGCCGCGTTTCGTCGCGGCGACTTCCGCTATCTGCCGATGTGGGCGATGCATATCGCCTGCGTGGTTGCGCTGCTCGGGTGGCTGCAATGGGCGATCGGCGTGCCGTGGTGGTATTACCTGCTCGTGATCACGTGGCCCGCGTTGTCGATCGCGATGATCCGCTCGCTGTACGAGCACCGCGCCGCCCCGCATCCGAAGGCGCGCATCGCGATCAATGAAGCCGGCTTCGCGATGCGGCTGCTGTACCTGAACAACAACTATCACCTCGTCCATCACGACCTGCCGAAGCTGCCGTGGTACGACCTGCCGCGTGCGTACCGGATGCGACGCGATGCGTACGCGCAGAAGTGCGGCGGCTTCGTGATTCGCGGCGGGTATCGCGAACTGCTCGCGCGCCATGCGTGGACGCCGACCGATACGCCCGTGCATCCGTTCGACCAAGGCACGGCGTCGTTGTCGACGGGGAGCGGTGTGAAGGTGGCGGTGGTCGACAAGGTGCTGCAGATCAGTACGTGACGTTCGGCGGAGCCGACGATTCGTCCGCCCCGCCGCGCATTCCTTACGAAATACCAACATTCCTGCTCCCACCCGAGCATTGCCAATTGCGTCGGCAATGCCCAGAATGACGGCTCGTCCGGGGCTTCCAACAATCATTCGCTCCGGCTCTGCTCCCGGCCGCGCGCCGCACGCCCCCACGACGATGCAACCGAACACCCCGCCCGGCGCAATCCGCGCGATCGGCAACGACTGGTCCGTTTCCGCGATTACCGCGGGTTTTCTCGCGGTACTGATTTCCTACGCAGGCCCGCTCGCGATCTTCTTTCAAGCCGCGCAGGCAGCGCATGCGTCGAATGCGTTGGTGTCGTCGTGGGTCTGGGCGATCTCGATCGGCGCCGGCGTATCGGGCCTGTTCGCGAGCTGGAAGCTGAAGGTGCCGGTCATCACCGCGTGGTCAGCGCCCGGCACCGCGCTGCTCGTCGGCCTGTTTCCGCAACTGACGCTCAACCAGGCCGTCGGCGCGTACATCACGGCCGCGCTGATCATCCTGCTGATCGGCGTGACCGGCTATTTCGACCGGCTCGTGCGCCACATTCCGCGCGGTATCGCGTGCGGGATGATGGCCGGCATCCTGCTGCCGTTCGGCACGCATGCGTTCGCCGCCGCGTCGGAACAGCCCGCGCTCGCGTTCGGGATGATCGCGGCCTACGTGACCTTCAAGCGCCTGCTGCCGCGCTACAGCATCGTGCTCGTGCTGCTGACGGGCGCCGCGCTCGCGGCGCTGCTCGGGATGACGCATCTCGACAACGTGTCGGCGAGCCTCGCGCACCCGATCTTCATCGCGCCCGAATGGACGCTCGGCACGACGCTCAGCCTCGCGCTGCCGCTCGTGGTCGTCAGCCTCACCGGCCAGTTCCTGCCGGGCATGACGATCCTGCGCGTGTCCGGCTATCACACGCCCGCGCGGCCGATCATCACCGCGACCAGCGTGATGTCGCTCGTGGTCGCGTGCTTCGGCGGGATCACGATCGTCGTCGCGGCGATCACGGCCGCGCTCTGCACCGGCAAGGACGCGCACGAAGACCCGGACCGGCGCTACATCGCCGGGCTCGCGAACGGGGCGATCTACCTGATCGGCGGGCTCTTCGCCGGCACGATCGTCACGGTGTTCTTCGCGCTGCCGAAAGCATTCGTCGCGATCCTCGCAGGGCTCGCGCTGATCGGTGCGATCGGCGCGAACGTGCACGGGATCTTCGAGGATGAGAGCCACCGCGAAGCATCGTTGATCACGTTCCTCGCGACCGCGTCGGGCATGACGTGGCTCGGGCTCGGCTCCGCGTTCTGGGGGATCGTGATCGGGTCGCTTTCATACGCTATCCTTAACAAGGTGCGGCGACCCGCGTGATGCGTAATGCGCGTCGCCGCCGCCTCTATTACCGCGCGTGCTGGCGCACCAGTTGTGCGAGTGCATCGGTCAGCGTCGTCGTGCCGTAAAGCCGTTCCGACACCCCCTCCTCGACGTCGATCTGCCCCGCGTTGTGCACATCGTAGAGATCGACGATCAACTGCGCATGGCGTTCGCTGAGGCCCGCACGCAGCAGCGTCGCGGCCCACGTCTCGCGCGGCAGTTCATGCGCGACGATGGGCCGGCCGGCCGCCGCGCCGAGCGTATCGGCGATCGCCGTCACGCTCACCCGCCGCGGCCCTTCGATACTGACGATGCGCGGCCCGTTGCCGCCTTCCGGCGCGTCGAGCAGCAGCCGCGCCGCAACGACGCCCACGTCGGGCGCCCAGACCGTCGGGAACACCTTGCCGACCGGATGGTGAAAGCTCGGCAGCACACCGGTGCCGAGTGCGACCGGCAGGATGCGCGTCCAGTTCTGCAGATGCTCGGCCGAACGCAGCAGCGTCAGATGCGTCGGGATCGTCTTCAGCCGCTCCTCGAAGTGATGAAACAGCCGGGTGATGCCCGTATTGCCGTCGCGCTCCGCACCGTAGTCCGACAGCGCGAGCAGCACCGGCGGCGGGTTGGCGGCGAGCGCGGCGGTGGCGACGTCGATCGTCCGCGTCATCGTCGCGGCCGGATCGGGGTCGGCGACCGGCACCGGGCACAGGATCTGCACGGCCCGCGCGCCGTCGATTGCCGATGCGACCGCGTTCGCGTCCGTCAGCTCGGCGATCACGACATCGCAGCCGAGCTGCACGAAACGTTCACGATGGCGTGCGTCGCGCAATACCGCGCGCACGGGATGGCCGGCGTTGCGTAGGGCCGTCACGGTCGACTGGCCGACGTTGCCGGATGCACCGAAGATCACGAACACGATTCGCTCCTTGGGGGATGAAAGTGTCGTGATTGTCAGGTTGGGCGGCGGGAGCGGCGCGCAGGGAGGGATGAATACAGCAGGAAAGGATGACGGGATGCGGGGAGCGCACGGATCGCGCCGTGCGCCGCCGCGAAGCCGAGGCTAGCGACGCGAAGGCTTCGCACCCTCCTCGCCGTCATACGCAAGCCGCAGCCCGCCCCTTGCCCCCGACCGCGCAATCTCGGTCGGCGTCGCGCCCAGCACGCGATTCATCCAGTTCGCCATGTGGCTCTGATGCGCAAACCCGGCTTCGAGCGCGATCTGGCTGATGCTGAGCCGGCCTTCTAGCAGCAACGCCTTCGCGCGCTCGACCCGGCGCCGCACGACGTACTGGTGCACGGGCATCCCGAGCGTTTCGCGGAACAGCACCTTGAAATGCGGCACGCTGATCGACACGAGCGCCGCGAGTTCGGCCAGCGTCATGCGCCGGTCGAGGTTCGCTTCGACGTAGTCGATCACGCGCGCGGCCGCCTTCGGCGCGAGCGTGCGGCGGCGCTCGCGGAACGCCGGCTGGCCGTCGACCAGCCGCGCGACGAGCGCCGTGCACAGGCTTTCCGCGTAGAGCGGATCCGACGCGTCTTCCGCTTCGAGTTCGGCGGCCATCGCCCACGCGATGTGCTGCAGGCGCGGGTCACGCACCTGCAGCCGGCGGCGGATCTGCCCCTGCGACGGCTTCAGTTCGAGCTGTTCGACGGTCCGCCGCACGAACGTGTCGCTGAGTGCGATATGGAGGATCTGGCAGTCGGCGCTGTCGGTCCACTGGCCGGGCAGGCCGGCCGGAATCACGTCGACGTCGCCGTGCGCCTGGATGCGCGACACGCGCTCGCCGTCGCACACGCAATCCGCGCGAACCGGCGACCCGATATGCACGCCGATCCGGTGATGCTCGGCCGCCGGAATCCGGTAGGTGCCCGCGCGGATTGCCAGCAGCGACGCGCCGAAGCCCTGCCAGCCGAGCCCGCGGCTCGAGCGCAGGCTGACCGGGACGCCGTTGTCCGTCGGCGCCGCGAGAATCGCATCGCTCATGGCCTTCCTCCAGTGGATCGGGATGTCGAACGCGCATTGTGACGCGTTTTCGGGCGGTCTGCCGGGCCTGCCGGCAACGCGCCCGGGTCGAGCAGAAAAAGATCATCCGTTCCTGCTCAGGGCCATCCTTGCGTGTGCGCCGGCGGGCGCCGCGCCACTTACGATGGCCCCATCCGACACCTACGGAGACCGTCATGCCCCATCAGTGCCTTGCGCAACGCGCAGCGTTCACCGCGCGCCCGCGTTCCGCCGCCACCCGTCCGTCATCCGGGCGCCACTCCCGCAGCAACCGCGCCCCGATCACCGCCTGGTGCCTGCGCATCGTCGGCTGGTACCGGCTCGAACGGCTGCTCGCGTCGATTCCCGACAGCAACGACGACTTCGGGCTCGTCTGACCGGCCGGTCAACGCATTCGCCTACTTGCGCCGCCGCTCGTGCGGCGCCGCCGTCGCGCCGTCGATCACCGGTGCGCCCTGCTTGATCAGGAAATCGCGGAACAGCCCCGTGACCTGCGAGATCCGCCGGTCGGCGAGCGTGACCACATACCATTCGCGCTCGATCGGGTTGCCGGGAAACGGCAGTTGCCCGAGCAGCCCGGTGCGCAGTTCGAGTGCACACGCGTGCAACGACAGGAACGCCACGCCGAGCCCCGCTTCGGCCATCTGCTTGATCGCCTCGTTGCTCGACAGTTCGGAGCCCACATGGAACCGGTAACCCGCGTTCTTGAACAGGCTCTCGACGGTCGAGCGCGTACCCGCGCCGCGTTCGCGCACGAGCAGGTGCGCGGATTCGAGATCCTTCAGCGCGACGCGCTTGCGCTGCATCAGCGGATGGCCGGGCGCCGCGACGAACACCATCGGATGCTTCGCGAACTCGACCGCATGCGTGCGCAGTTCCTTCGGCGCGCTGCCCATCACCGCGAGATCGATTTCATGCGTGGCGAGCATGCGGATGATGTCGTCGCGATTGCCAACCTTGAAATAAGTCTTCACGTGCGGACGCGTCGCGGTGAATTTCACGAGCAGCGGCGGAATCAGGTACTCGGCCGTCGTGATCGCGCCGATCCGCAGCGTGCCGCCGAGATCGCCCGTCAGCGCGGCCACTTCGTCGCCGGCCTCGCTCCACAGATGCAGGATCTCGCGCGCATAGCGCGACACGATCTCGCCGGCCGCGGTCAGCTGCACGCCCCGCCCCACCCGCTGCAGCAACGCGGCGCCCACCGCCTCCTCGAGCAGGCGCACCTGCAGCGACACGGCCGGTTGCGTCAGGTTCAGTTCCTCGGCCGCCCGCGACACGCTGCCGAGCCGCGCAATCATGTCCAGCGCCTTCAGCTGCCGGAACGTCGCGGTCTTTCCTATAAGTGAATACATATGAGTCGCTTATAAACATTAAATTGTTCGTGTAGGTTCAAAACTATATCGTCGGTTCTTGAGCAATGTCATCCGAATCGTCATTCAGCGGGAGCCCAACATGGACAACACCACGCCCAACCTTGCAACGGACCGCGCACCGCGCCTGCCGCGCATCGTGATCGTCGGCGGCGGCGCCGGCGGCCTGCACCTCGCCACACGTCTCGGCGATACGGTCGGACGCCGCGGGCAAGCCGAAGTCGTGCTCATCGACCGCTATCCGACGCACTTCTGGAAGCCGCTGCTGCACGAAGCCGCATCGGGCCATCGCGACCCGGCCTCGCACACGATCGAATACGCGGCGCAAGCGAAGCGCCACGGTTTCCGCTTCATGCAGGGCGCGCTGCAACACGTCGACCGCGCGGCACGCACGGCGACGATCGCAGCCGTGCAGGATGCGGACGGCACGGAAATCCTGCCGCAGCGCGAGCTCGGCTATGACGATCTCGTGCTCGCCGTCGGCAGCGTGACGAACTTCTTCAATGTGCCGGGCGCGGCGCGCCACGCGCTGCCGCTCGAAAACCTCGACCAGGCCGAGGATTTCCGCCGGAAGTTCCTCGCGGCCTGCACGAAGGCGAATCACCTGGCCGAGCAGCAGCCCGCGCGGCGCGCGGCGCCGATCTGCATCAACGTGATCGGTGCGGGCGCGACGGGCGTCGAGCTGGCAGCGGCATTGCGGGATGCGATCCAGCAATTGACGACGTACCGCTTCAAGGCGCTAGTGTCCGCGCGCGACGTGCACATCCGGCTGATCGAAGGCGGCCCGCGCATCCTGCCGGCGCTCGACGAGCGGCTGTCCGGCAAGATGCACGCGCAGCTTCGCGCGCTGAACGTCGACGTGCTGACCGATACCCGCGTGGCGGAAGTCGGCGCGGATGCCGTGACGACCTCGACCGGCGAACGGCTCGCAAGCGACATCACGATCTGGGCGGCCGGCGTGGCGGGCCCCGCGTTCCTGCGGCAGATCGGCGACATCGCGCTCAATCGTTCGAACCAGGTGATCGTGACCGAGACGCTGCAGACGCCGGACGATCCGCACGTGTATGCGTTCGGCGACTGCGCCGCCTGCCCGACGGCCGGCGCGAACGGCTTCCTGCCGCCGCGTGCGCAGGTCGCTTTTCAGCAGGCCGTGTACCTGGTCAACGCGTTCGCGCGGCGCGTCGCCGGCAAGCCGGTGGACGGCTTCACATTCCGCGATGCGGGCACCGTCGTGTCGCTCGGGCATGCGGGCGCCGTGTACCAGGCCGACATCGGCGTGCGTTCGCGCTCGCTGATCGTCGACGGGCTTGCCGCAATCGGACTGTACAAGTTCCTGTATCGCAAGCACCTGTTCAGCGTGGTCGGCGTGAAGCGTGCGCTGTTCCAGTCGCTGAGCCACTGGCTGCAAAGCCGCAACCAGCCGTCGATCAAGCTGCACTGATCGCGTCGATTCACACGCAGCCTCGCAAGACGGCATATCGGGCGTGCATCGTTCGATATGCCGTTTTTTCATTTGCCCATGCGCGGTGCATTCAGCGCGTGCGCGAATCTGGTGCATCACATCGAGGGCCGTCGATGCGATGCGATTCGCGCGGAACAGGCCGTGCGACACGCATCCCGCGCCCACATTGGCTCGTCGTCCCATTCATTAGTCGAATCGTATGGGTCGGATATAAATATTAATTGGTCGCGTTTTCCGGATCGACGCTAAGGTGTGTGGCATTCCCGTCGGCGAACGGATCATCACGTCTCTGAAGAGGAATCACCGTGGTTATCGAAGCCATCGTCACCCGTCTCGACGCAGCATTCGCGCAAATCGAAGCAACGCCGGATTCGCATGAATCGCGCCATCAACGCGATGCGATCATCCAGTGGCTCGATCGAGCATCGGAAGAAGGATATCGACTCGGTCTCGTCACGACGCTGCCGGCCGCACGGCTCAGCGACATGTTCGAAGGCCAGTTCGGCCGCGCGAACCTCGACCGCTTCTCGGTCGTCGTCACGGACGCCAATCAGCAGGACTCCGGATCAACCCAGCATCCCTTCGACGTCGCGTTGCAGGCACTCGGCGTGCCGCCCGAACGCGCGGCGGCCATTGCGAGCAGCGAACCGGAGCGCCGCGAAGCCGAGCATTTCGGCCTGTCGCGCTGCGTGAACATCACCGACACCGTGCGCTCGATCGCATCGGCCGGCCTGCACTGAACGCCGGCGCACGGGCCGGCGTTGGCCGGCCGTGCGCGACTCGAAGGCAATCCGACGATTGCCCGACCGAATCCTGACACTCTGCTGTCAAAGTCGCTTGCAACACTTCCGGGCTTGACCGATCACTCCCGGAGACGGGACGACGCAAACCTGCATCGTCCCGCCCGTTGCACGCCACGATGACACGCCCGATCCGCACCGCCACCGCCCTCGCGATTACCTGCCTACTGCTCGCCGCTTGCGGCGGGGACGACTCGGCACCACCCGCGGCCTCTGCCGACAACAGCGGCTCGACGCCCGCACCGCAACCGCAGCCACAGCCTCAGCCCAAGCCGACACCCGCGACTTACTACCAGACGAAGACACCGTACCGCCCGCAGCAGGACGCCGCGACGTACGAAGCGCCGCCCGCCGGCTACGCGCCCGTCTATACGGAACTCGTCGCGCGCCACGGCTCGCGTGGATTGTCGGGCTTCAAGTACGACGGCGCGATCTACGCGATGCTGGTCAAGGCCGAGGCCGACGGCGCACTGACCGCACTCGGCGCGCAGCTCAAGGCCGACACGTACGCGATGATGAAGGCCAATGCACTGCTCGGCTATGGCGTGGCGGGCATCTCGACGCCCGGGTACGGCAATCTCACGCAAACCGGCATCCGCGAACACCAGCAGCTCGCCGCACGTCTCGCGCAGCGGCTGCCTGCCTTGTTCGCGGCCGGCAACCGGCAGGTCGTCGTCGTCAACTCCGGCCAGGATCGCGCGGTCGACAGCTCGACGTATTTCTCCGCGTCGCTCGTGGCCGCGCAGCCGGCACTGGCCTCGGCGATCACGCTGCCCGCCGCGCCGTCCGGCTATCCCGCGAACGCGCCGGTCGCGCAGCCGGCCGGCACCAACCGCTTCCTGCTGTATTTCCACGCGCTGAAGCCGGCCACCGATCTCGTGACCGATGCAGGCAACCCGTACTACGCGACCTATCAGGCGAGCCAGGCATACCAGGCCTATGCGAACGACGCGACGGTGGCCGCGAAGCTCAACGCGATCAAGGCCGCGCCGCAGGCGGCCGACGTTGCGCAAACGGTGCTGTCCGCGCTCGTGTCGCAAGCCTTCATCGCGAAGCTCGGCACCGACGGCTACACGTTCGCGAACACCGGCACCTATGCCTTCACGTCGGCGGACGGCAAGTTCACCAACACGCTGAAGGGCGACGGCAAGACCAAGATCGCGACGGCCGTCGATGCGGTGAACGTGCTGTACAACCTGCTGCAGGTCGCGCCCGCGATGACGGCGGAAACCGGCGGCGTCACGATGGAGAATTACATCGGCGCGGAGCAGGCGCAGTATCTCGCGTATCTGCAGGATGCCGAGGACTACTACCAGAAGGGGCCCGGCATCCAGGAAACGAACCCCGTCACGTACCGGATGGCGAAGGTGCTGCAAGACGATTTCTTCGGTGAAGTCGATGCGATCGCGCGCGGCGACCTGACCCGCGCCGCGAAGCTGCGCTTCACGCATGCGGAGATCGTGATTCCGTTCGCGTCGATCATGAACCTGAAGAACGTGTTCGTGCCGACGCCGCACGCGCAGACGTACACGTACGCGACCAATCCGTGGCGCGGTGAACAAGTGTCGCCGATGGCCGCGAACATGCAGTGGGATGTCTATCGCAACGGCTCGCGCCTCATCGTGAAGATGCTGTACAACGAGCGCGAAACGGATTTCCAGGCTGCGTGCGACGGCGCGAAAATCGCGCCGGGCAGCCACTTCTATGACTACGCGGGGTTGAAGCAGTGTTACGGGTATCAGTGACGTGACGCGGGCGGCGGGTTACGCAACCCGCTCGCCCCGCTACCCGCCGGCGCTCTCCGGCTCGACCAGCATGACCTCGATCCGCTCCTTGCCCTTCCCGGTATTCCTGCGCTTGAGCGTCAGCATGCCGATCTCGCCGGTCGACGCCGGATGCGTGCCGCCGCACGCCATCGTCGCGAAGCCGTCGACACGCCAGAACCGGCGTTGCGCGTCGACATCGCTGAAATCGGTCACGATGCGCAGGTCGCGCTTCGACAGGTCGGCCGCGGCCGATTCGATCTCGGGAAACAGCGGCGCCACGCTCGTGTCGCTCGCGAAGTCGATGCGCGCCTTGTCCTGCCCGATATGCGCGCCGATGCGCTCGATGCCGGGCCTGAGCCGATAGACCAGCTGCAGCACCATTTCGGCCGCGAAGTGCAGACGCATCAGCCGGTACCGCCGTGCCCAATCGATGCGCCAGGTCACGCGATCCCCGACGCTCAGCGCATGATCGCGTGGCAGCGTATAAACGATGTCGAGGCCCTGCTTGTCGGCCTGGATGACCGGATAGCCGCCCAGTGAGCCCGCGTCGCTCCCCTGCCCACCCGAAAACGCAAAGAAGATGGTGGCGTCCACCCGCACGCGATCGCCGTCGACGTGGCTGACGACGGTATCCAGCGTGGTCCGGTAGGGATCGTCCCAGAATACTTTCTTCGTCATTGCCCGCCGCGCCTTCCGCCGAGGAAAGCACGCAGGTTAGCCGGATCGCGTACCCGCGGCTTGTACGATCTTGCGCCCTTGCGCCGACGCCTCCTCATCAGACATGGCACGCGATGCTGTCGCGGCCTCCTCCTCGCCCTTGCGCTCGACACTCCACGCATGAATCGGCCGATGCCCCGGCCGCTCCCATTCGGGCGGCATCCACAGGTGTTTCAGCCGCTGCAGGACGGGCCCGGGCGCGAACACGTCGCGCCACATGTCGACGAATTCGTGCAGGTTCAACACCAGAAAGTTATACGAACGAATCTGCTGCGTGATCCCGTAGTCGACCGGCTCAGTTTCCTCGACATACGTGCCGAACAGGCGATCGAAGATGATCAGCACGCCGCCGTAGTTCTTGTCGATGTAACGCGGATTGCGGCCATGATGCGCGCGATGATTCGACGGCGTATCGAACACGTACTCGAACCAGCGCGGCAGCCGCCCGATCGCTTCGGTATGCACGAAGTACTGGTACGCGAGATCGACCGCGAGCAGGAACAGCACGACGGCCGGCGGGATGCCGAGCCACACTGGCGGCAGGTAGAACACGAACACGCCGACGAACGCGTTCAGCAGCGACTGCCGCATCGCGGTCGTGAAGTTCATCACTTCGCCGCTGTGATGCGGCACGTGCGCGGCCCAGAACCAGCGCACGCGATGCGACGTGCGATGAAACCAGTAGTAGCAGAACTCCACGACGACGAAGATCGGCACGATCGTGAAGCCGTTCACCGGCACGTCGAACAGCCGGTGCCGGTAGACCAACGCGAAAATCGCACCCGTGAACAGGAGCCCCATCACGGTTTCGGCCACCTGATAGCCGGCGCCGAGCGACAGGTTCGCGACGATCTCCTTCCAGCGAAACGGCTCGCGGCGGCCGCGCCCGGTCATCATCGCGTATTCGATCGCGAACGCGATCAGGAAGACCGGCGTCATGCCGATCAGCAGCACCTGCTTCCAGTCCACGTCGTTACCCAGGAACGCGTGGAGCCACGTCATCAACTCGGTCGGCATGTTCGCGGCCTCGATCAAGAACTGACCGGCAGTATGGTCGCGCACGGGTCGCCCCGCGTTGACACTTGCCGACGATTACTTGACACTTTCCGCCATGCCCGCCGCCTCCCCGCTATCGACGCAGCGCGTCTACTACTCGAGCACCTACGTGCGGCTGCTGTTCGACTATCTGTCCGAGCAGGGCAAGGATGCCGCGCGCGTGCTCGGCGACGCGCGGCCGCCCGAGGACGATCGCGGGCTCACGCTGTACGCGAGCGCTCACTGGCGGCGCCTGCTCGAATGCGCGGTGCACGCGCTCGACGATCCGCTGCTCGGCCTGCACGTCGGCCAGCGAATCACGCCCGCCCATCTCGGTGCGCTCGGCTATGCGTTGCATGCGTGCCGCGATGCCGGCGCCGCGCTCGCGCGCTGGCAGCAATACGAACACCTGATTGCGAACGTCGCGCGCATGGAAGTGCGGGTCGAGGCGACGTCGGTCGCGATCGAATGGCATGACGCGCCGGAGCCGCTCGGCCCGCTCGTCGATGAAGTGGCGCTGACGGCCATCGTCCAGTTCGCACGCAACATCACCGGTACGCATCACGGGCCCGACGAGGTCTGCTTCGTGCACCCGTCACCCGGCGACGAACAACCGTACATCGACTATTTCGGCTGCCCGGTGCGATTCGGCCAGCCGGTGAACCGCCTCGCGTTCCCGCTGCACCTGCTCACGCAGCCGCTGCGCCAGCCGGACGACGCGCTGCTGCAGATGATGGAACGCCAGGCGAGCGCGCTGCTTGCCGAGCTGCGGCAGACGGACGATCTCGAACAGTCGGTGCGCGAAGCCGTCGCGCGCCTGTTGACGCAGGGCGAAGCGAGCCTCGAACAGATTGCCGCGGACCTGCATGTGTCGTCGCGCACGCTGCATCGACGCCTCGCCGAACTCGGGCTCAACTTCCGGATACTACGCGAGGACACGCGGCGGCGGCTCGCAATCGACCACCTGAACGATCCGCGGCTGACGCTCGCGGAAGTCGCCTGGCTGCTCGGCTATTCGGAACACAGCGCCTTTACGCGCGCCTTTCGGCGCTGGACCGGCGAATCGCCGCAGCAGTGGCGCAGCCGGCAACCGGCGCGGGCCGCGAACGTCGCGCGCGGCTGAGTGCAGCGCGCCAGCGAGCCGCCGACGAACTCGCGTCCGCCCGCGCGGTCGAACGAGCATCGCCGGAGAATCCCATGAAACGCGTTGCTGCTGTCGCTGTCCTGACCCTGCTGGCCGCCGTCAGCTTGCCGGCCGCCGCCGGTGCGCCGTCCGGCAGTGCCGAGCCGGCGCCCGTTCAAGCGCACGCAAAAAACTGCGTGCCGTCCCGCGACGCCACGCATGACGCCCGCGCGTCGTCGAAGGCGCCGCCGATCCGCGTATGCGTCAGCGATGCCAATACGCAACTGAACCTGCCGTGGTTCCTGACCGATGTGCTCACCGCGGTGGATACGCACCAGTCGGGCGGCGACCTGCTGCGCAAGATGCGCAACGATTTCTGAATCGCGGCCCGCGCGGCGCGCCGGCGCCGTATCGTTCACTCATCTTCGGACGCCTGCAGCACCTGCACGAACGTGCCGACCATGCCGGCCCACATCGCGGGATCGGCAATGCTGCGCAGCAGCGCGAGCAATTCCTTTCGTTCCCCTTTCGAAAGCGGACCATGTCCACTGCTGATGGTGTCGTAGCGTGACGTGCCGCGCGAGGCGAGCGCGCGGTCGAGCAGGTAGTTACGGGTTTGCCCGTTCACGGCAATCTGGATCCACAGCGTACCGCCGTCGGCCGCGGCTGCGCCATCGGTCATGGTGACCGTGGGCGCGGTATTTTCTTCCATCCCGGCGCTCCCGCAAGACGTGCGACCGTATCGCGCGGCGGCCGATCGCGGGCCGCCGGCAGGTCGACGAAGACAGCATCCCGAAAGAATGTTTCCTGTCGAGACGCAATGACAAAACTACACTAATCGTTGAATAACAATATTTCACAATCTCTCGTCACATCTTATACTTGCCGCGCACCATCCTCGTGCCAAGAGACGGTGTTTTTTCGTCCCGGCCGCAAGACCATGCGGCCGGGGTTTTTTCGGTGTGTTATGTCGATATACATGCGCTGCGTGCACATGCTCATAGCGGCCAGCCGCCGGAATGATTGGCCGATTGCGACGGGGTTGCCGCAGATGCCCGCCGCGACCGCAGCATCGATCGCATTGCGATACCGGCGCGCATCGCGCATGGCCAGAACCCGGCATGACACATGCACGCCGTGGGTGTATCGACCGGTTCGACTCGCCTCTCCATACACACAACACCAAAGGCGACCGCGGGAATGTCAGCGTTCACGCCAGGCTCGAAGGCCGTTTTCCAGCGCAGCGGCGCATGGCCGCGGGTTGCCTTTTTCGCCGCCGTAATCGTTTGCGTGCTCGTACCGGCATTTGCGATCGCGCTTGCCGACCGCTACGCGCGCGATACCGTCACCGAGCATGAGCGCGTCATCGCGAACGACATCGTGGCCTCGGTGGACCGCATCCTGGACGGTGCGCGCCTGCGGCATGTGGACGAACTGACCGCGCTCGTCGGGCGGCCATGCCCGGCGGTATTCCGGACGCTCGCCGAGATAGGCACGCGCCTGCGCTATCTGCGCGCCGTCGCGCTGGTGCACGAGGGCCGTGTCATGTGCTCGTCGGCGCTGGGGGCGATCGACCTGCCGCTCGGCGCGTATACCCACGAGCCGGAACCGGGCTCGACGCTCGTCACGCTGCTGCGCCAGACGCCGTTCCAGCAAGGTATCCCGGTGCTGCCCGTGTTTTACGCGACCGCACCCGGCGCGGGTGTGCTCTACCTGATCGAAGGCGACTACGTGGCCGACGCGCTCGCGCACGGCGCCCGCTACGGAACGGAAACCGCGACGCTGTCGATCGCGGGTTCGGGCCATCTCGACCAGCACGGGAAGTTCACGCCGGAGTCGGCCACGGATCCCGCGGGCGGCAGCACGCTCGTCTCGCCCCGCTGGCCGTTCACGGTGCGGGTTGCCGCATCCGCGCACTACGCGTCGCAGGTCCGGCAGCACGACCGGCTGATCGCCATCACGATCGTGCTGCTGGCGGACGGCCTCGTGATGGCGGCTTACCTGCTCGCGATGGCGCCGCGCCGGCTGCTGCTGAAGGCCGTGCGTAACGCACTCAGGCGCGACGAGCTCCACGTCGTGTACCAGCCGATCGTCGATGTCGAGACGCGCAGGACCGTCGGCGTCGAGGCGCTGCTGCGCTGGCAGCACCCCAAGTGGGGGGCCATCAGCCCGGCCGTGTTCATCCCGCAGGTCGAATCGAGCGCGGTGCTGCCGAAAGTGACCGAATTCGTGCTGCGGACAGCCGTGGCGGAACTGTCCGCGCTGACGCCGTGCATGCCGCTGCGTATCGCCGTCAACATCGCGCCGAAGGATCTCGAGCGCACGCGGTTCGTGTCCATCGTCGAGGAGGCAATCCGCGCGCTGCCGCCGGGCTTTACGCTGGTGCTCGAAGTGACCGAGCGCATCCTGCTCGAGAAGAATGCGCGGACCACCGCGATCTTCCATGCGCTGCGAGCGAAAGGCGCGAAGTTCGCGATCGACGATTTCGGCACGCATCACAGCAATCTCGACATGCTGTCGCGCTTTCCGTTCGACTACGTGAAGATCGATCGCCAGTTCATCTCGCAACTGAACGGCGGTAACGCGGGGCTGATCGAGGGGATCGCGTCCGTTGCGCATCACTACGACCTGAAGATCATCGCGGAAGGCGTGGAAACGGAAACGCAACACCGCGCACTGCATACGGTCGGGATTCAGTACGCACAGGGTTACCTGTATCAGCGACCGCAGCGGGCGGAGTATTTGAAGCAGGATGGTGCGTGGGTGTCGGCGTAGCGGCATTGCCGCCGACGGTTACTTACTGTGCACCGTATTGACCACCGAGGCGCACGCGGCCCTGCTCGACCCAGCCTTCGAAGTCCTCGCCGGTCTTGCCGTTCACGTACATGATGTTGTACCAGCGCCCGTGCGGCTTGTAGACGGTCACCGAATCGCCGGGAATGATGAAGGTGCGCTTCGTCACGCATTGCGCATCGGGCGCCGAGTAGAAGTACACGCGCCCCGCGCCGATGACCGTGCCTGAAGCCGGCGGCCGGAAGTTGTCGTCCGGGCCGCTCGTTGCGGTGTTGAGCTTTTCGCAGTCCACTGCGTTTTTTGCATGCGCGCCGTTCGCGCCCAGGCACGTGCCGATCGCCAGCATCGCGATACCGATGCGCATCGTCATGTTCATCTGCATGATCCGTTCTTGACGTCGTATTGTCGTTTCGTTTTACCGGCTCTCTACCGGCATGTGCTCAATCCTACGTGACCGTCGCCTGCTCGACCCCGGCCGCCTCCGGACGATGGCCAAGCCGCGCGGAAATCGCCTGCCCGGCTTCCTTCAGCAGCGCGACGTAATGCGCCTTCGTATCCGCGCCGCATCGCATCGTCGGAAACGACAGCGACAATCCCGCGATCACGCGATCGAAACGGTCGAACACGGGCACCGCGAGACACAGCAGGCCATCTTCCTGCTCCTCGTTGTCCTCGCCATAGCCCTGCTGCCGCACGTGCGGCAGGATGCTCATCACCGCTTCCGCCGACGCGAGCGTCTTCGCGGTCGACTTCCGGAACTCGATGCCGGCCAGCACCGCACGCGCCTCACCGGGCGCCATCCACGCGAGCAGCACCTTGCCGATCGCCGTACTGTACAGCGGATTGCGCCGGCCGATCCGCGACTGCATGCGCAGCCCGTAATCGGCGTCGATCTTGTGGATGTAGATGATCGCGTCTTCGTCGAACGCGCCGAGATGCACGGCTTCGCGCGTCAGCTGACCGATGCGGCGCATCTCGAGATCGGCTTCGCGCACGAGGTCCACGCTCTCCAGCGCCTTGCTGCCGAGCTCGAACAGCCGGATCGTCAGGCGATAGCGGTCGGTCTCGCCTTCCTGCGCGACGTAGCCGAGCGCCTTGAGCGTCTGCAGGAAACGATGCACCGTCGTCTTCGACATGCCGAGCTGCTGCGACAGTTCGCTGATGCCGATCTCGCGGCGTTCGCCGAGCGCGGCGAGGATCGTGAAGACCTTGCCGACGGCCGCAACCGAGTCGGCTTTCTCCGCGCTGCCGGCCGCGTGCGGATCGCCGGTCTCCGGATGGCCGGCCCGCGGATGGCCGCCCCCCACTTCCGGGTTCGCCTGATCGCGCTTGCGCTGTCTGGGCGTTACTGTCATGTCCGTGAATCCGTGAGATGCGAATCGGGAGAGCATAACGCGTTCGCCGTGCGGTACGGTCAGCGCGCGAGCCACCCGCCGTCGACGGCAAGCGTGTGACCGTGCACGTAGTCCGATGCGCGCGACGCAAGAAACACCACCGCGCCCGCGAGATCGTCCGGCACGCCCCAGCGGCCGGCCGGGATGCGGCCGAGGATTTCGTCGCTGCGCCGGCTGTCCTCGCGCAACTGCGCGGTGTTGTCGGTCTCCATGTAACCCGGCGCGATCGCATTCACGTTGATCCCGCGCGCGGCCCACTCGTTCGCGAGCAGGCGCGTGAGACCCAGTACGCCGCTCTTCGACGCCGTGTACGACGGCACGCGGATGCCGCCCTGGAACGACAGCATCGACGCGACGTTCACGATCTTGCCGCCGCGCCCCTGCCGCACCATCTGGCGCGCGACGGCCTGCGACAGGAAGAACACGCTCTTCAGGTTCACGTCGATCACGGCGTCCCAGTCGGCTTCGGTTAATTCGAGCGCATCGCAGCGGCGAATCAGGCCCGCGTTGTTGACGAGGATGTCGACGTGACCGAACGCATCGACCGCGCCGCCGACGATCCGTTCGACCGGCTCGAGCGTCGACAGATCGGCACGCACGTCGACGAAGCGCCGCCCGGCCGCTGCGACGCGCGCCGACGTCTCGTCGGGCACCGACCGGTTTGCACCGACGATGTCGCACCCCGCCGACGCGAGCGCCACGGCCATCGCCGCGCCGAGCCCCGTGTTGCAGCCGGTGACGATCGCGACCTTGCCGGTCAGGTCGAACAGGCCGGCGAGCGCGGCGCGCATATCGGCGGCAGGAAGATCGGGCGTATCGCGTTTCATGATGTCAGCGCAGCTCGGCCACGGCGATGTGATCCATGTCCTTGAACACCTGGTTCTCGCCGACCATCCCCCAGATGAACGTATACGCCTGCGTGCCGACGCCCGAATGGATCGACCAGCTCGGCGAGATCACGGCCTGCTCGTTGTGCACGACCACGTGGCGCGTCTCCTGCGGTTCGCCGAGCAGGTGAAACACGGCCGCGTCGGCCGCGAGGTTGAAGTAGAAATACACCTCCATCCGCCGCGCGTGCGTATGGCATGGCATCGTGTTCCACAGGCTGCCGGGCTCGAGTTTCGTCATCCCCATCGACAACTGGCAGGTGGGCAGCACGTCGGGCACGATGAACTTGTAGATCGTGCGGCGATTGCTCGTGGCCGCATCGCCGAGCGTTTCGGGCGACGCCTGCGCGAGCGTGATCGTGCGTGTCGGATGGGCCGTGTGTGCGGGTGCGCAGTTCAGGTAGAACTTCGCGGGATGCGCTCGATCGTCGCTGCCGAACACGACACCCTGCCCGCCTTGCCCGATGTAGATCGCCTCCTCGGTGCACACCGCGTGACGCTGCCCGTCGACTTCGACCCAGCCGGGCCCGCCGATGTTGATCGCGCCCAGTTCGCGCCGTTCCAGCAGATGGCTCACGCCCATCGCGGAGCCGAGCGACGCGGGCACCTCGACCGGCCGCGTGGCCGGCCACGCGCCGCCGACGATGATGCGGTCGATATGGCTGTAGGTGAGCGACAGCGCGTCCGGCTCGAACACGTTCTCCACCAGGAAATGCCGGCGCAGGCCGGCCGTGTCGAGCGTTTTCGCGTGTTCGCTGTGGATGCCCTGCCGCACTTCCATGCCGGTTCTCCGAGGGGAATGGGCACGCCGCCGGCACCCGCGCCGACGCTCGCCCTGATGAAGATTGAAGCACACATTCCTCAAATTCGGAACGTCGATCCGGATTTTTGATTCCTCACCCAGGATCGATAAATTTCTTTGGGATCAATAGCATCGCGTCTTATGGGTATACGACTACCACCGAGATTCACAAAAACGGAACGGTATTCCGAATCATGTCCTATAGTCAGTCAGCAGACATCGTTCGACAACGGGACGCATCGACGTCCGTGGAGGAGACGTGAAGCTGAAACAGGCCATCGACCGCATCCCGGGCGGGCTCATGCTGGTCCCGATGCTGCTCGGCGCGTGCGTGCACACGTTCGCGCCGAACGCCGGGAAGTACTTCGGCTCGTTCACCAACGGCCTGATCGCGGGCACGGTGCCGATCCTCGCCGTCTGGTTCTTCTGCATGGGCGCGACGATCAACTTGCGCGCGACCGGCGTCGTGCTGCGCAAATCGGGCACGCTGCTCGCGACGAAGCTCGTGGTCGCATGGCTTGCGACGGTGATCGCCGCGCAGTTCATCCCCGACGATGGCATCAAGACCGGCCTGTTCGCGGGCCTGTCGCTGCTCGCGATCACGACGTCGATGGACATGACCAACGGCGGCCTCTACGCGGCCGTGATGCAGCAATACGGCAGCAAGGAAGAGGCGGGCGCCTTCGTGCTGATGTCGATCGAATCGGGGCCGCTCGTCAGCATGCTGATTCTCGGCGCGGCCGGTGTCGCGGTGTTCGAGACGCGGCTGTTCGTCGGCGCGGTGCTGCCGTTCCTGATCGGCTTCACGCTCGGCAATCTCGACGAGGACCTGCGCGAGCTGTTCGGGCGCTGCGTGCATCCGCTGATCCCGTTCTTCGGCTTCGCGCTCGGCAACGGCATCGATCTCAACGTGATCGCGAAGAGCGGACTGCCGGGCATCGCGCTCGGGCTCGCGGTGATCGTCGTGACGGGCGTGCCGCTGATGCTGGCCGACAGGTTTCTGGGCGGCGGGAACGGCGCCGCCGGGCTTGCCGCGTCGTCGACGGCCGGCGCCGCGGTCGCGAACCCGGCGATCATCGGCGAGATGATTCCGAAGTTCAAGCCGATGGTGCCGGCCGCGACGGCGATCGTCGCGACCGCGTGCCTCCTGACGGCGATTCTCGTGCCGATATTGACGGCGATGTGGGCGAAGCGGGCGGCGAGGATGTCGGGGGCGCCGATGAGGATTGCCACGCGTTCGTCGCCGGGACGGGCGATCGAGCACGAGGGGCATGTTTGAGGGATGCCGGTTCGAGTCTGGCCTCAGGCACCCGCTTCAAGTCAGTCAATGTTCGATGGTGTAAAAAACCCGGCAAATCGATGAGTTTCCCGGGGTTTTCGTTCGCCGGTGTTTGCGTGCATCCTGTCGCGCACTCGCGAATCCGGACATCGATGCGCATCCGCCGCGTGGCGCTTCAGTCGAACGTATGCACGACAGCGGACGCCTTGGTCGCGATCAGCCAGCTTCCTTCTACCTTATGCATGACGAAGTGATCGTTGAAGAGCTTGTTTCCGATTCGCACCCGCACGGTAGCCGTTGAAAGGCTGTCCGAGATATTCTCCGTCGACAGGATCGCTTCATCTCTCGGCGCGCCGGTCGCTCGAGGACTCTGCCTACCATGGATGAGTGCCGCATACTCCTGTGACGACAGGGTGCGCAACCGGCCTTCATCCACCCACTGAATCATGCAGCTCGGGTGAAAGACCGCGTCGAAGTCACGGCTCTTCGGCTCATAAGCCAAATTGAAATAATCGTCGATCAAAGCGACGACGGCTTGGGTCTGGGTCATGGCTGGCTTCCCTCGGTAGTGAACGGCTCGTATAGTGAGTGATCGTCCCCGCCCTCGGCTACGGCGACCCGGTTATCGCTGCCATTACAGGAACACATGGATCATGGAAGACCTCGATGGGGGACTCGTCAGCGGCTTGCTGGTTCTCGCAGCCATCGCCGAATCCGGGAGCTTCGGCCGTGCCGCATCTCGTCTGGGCAAGACTCAACCGGCGGTCAGTCGTGCGATCCAGCGACTGGAAGACCGCCTGCGCGCGAAGCTCGTGCATCGCACCAGCCGGCACGTCGAAGTGACGGACGCCGGCCATGATCTGCTGTCCAAGGTGCTGCCGTTACTCCAGGGGATTGAAGAGGCAACTGCCGGCGCCTCTGACCAGATCTCGATCGTCAACGGCACGCTCCGTGTGGCGTGCGATGCCGTGTTCGCTCGCCTGGTGCTCGCGCCGGAGCTGGCCCAGTTCATGAAGGATCACCCGGCGCTTCACATGAAGCTGGAGACCCGGAACGACCTCCCGGACCTGATCAGTGACGGATTCGATCTCGCCATCCGGTTCGGACCACCAACCGTTTCGACCCTGGTCTGTCGCAGGCTGTACAGTCCGCGGGTGCTGACCGTGGCCGCGCCGTCGTATCTGGAGCAACGCGGCCGGCCGAGGTCGCCGCAGGATCTGGTCGACGATGGCCATGAATGCATCATGGCTATCGACCCGGCGACCGGCAGGCCCTTCGATTGGGAGTTCTGGCGTGGAAACGAGAAAGTGAAGGTGGCCGTCAGCGGGAAGCTGATGGTCACGGATGCAGGAACCAAGATCGGCGCCTGCCTTGCTGGCTACGGGATCGCTCAGGTGATCGACCTCGGGATCGACACTCATCTGCGGGCGGGCACGCTGGAGCCGGTGCTGACGGACTGGTGCGACGAGACGTTCCCGCTTTACGTCTACTATCCGAGCCGGAATCACGTGCCGGCCAAGGTACGGGCGTTCATCGACTTTGTTGTCGGGATGATGCCGGGGCTGCGGTCGAAAGGGGATGATGCTGGCGCTTGCCGGCAACCGTCAGTGGCGGCGCTCGAAACGCTGCGTCGCGAGTAGCCTGCTGCTTTCCGTCGCGCGCGCTTGCGCCCGCATGAAGCCGTTCCCGTCGTGCGGCCTCGAATACGTGTCGCAAGCACTGCGGCTACGGCGACGGCATGCCCTGCGAGGTTTCAACCGTGTCGCGGTTCACGGACGCGTAGAACACGCGGAACCACATCCAACAAGCCACAAAGGCACAGCCAAGAACAACGATCGCCATCATTCCGGACAACACGCCCGCCCCCAGCATGCCGCCAAGCAACTGCACAGCCAAATAGAACACCACCGAGGTGGATGCCATCGCCGCGAGCGACGCGCCCAGCAGACGCCAGCCGTGCAGTCGCACGAGGTCGCGAGGCAGGCCGAGTCGCGCTCCCGCAAAAACCAATGCTGCGGGAACGGCAACCGCGCCAACGTAGCCGAACATCATGCGCGCGAGGTCGTCGTCAAAATGGTCGAGCAACATCGGCACCGTCGTCGTCATCAAGAGCAGACATACGCTGGCGAACAGCCACGCCGCGAGGCCGGCAATGGTCCGCGCTGCACGACCTCGCGGCGCCTCGGGTAACGCATCGTTGCGAAACATGCGCGTGACGAGCCGCCATGCGAACCAGGCCACGAATGCATAAAGGGCGGCGCTCACCGGTGCGATGAGATTCACGATGGCCGTCAGACGAGTGCCATTGCCGGCCAGACTCAGCACCACCGCCTGGATGATGAATATCTGTGCGATCTGCCAGACCAGCAGGCATAACGCATAGCTCGCGAGCAGCCTCGCGGGGCGACGGAACGCAAGCTGATCGCGATGCTCCCCGTGCCATCGGACAATCAGATAAACCAGGCCGGTTCGGAACACCAGGTTCTGGATGAAACTGGTCAGTTGCAAAGCCACCATCTGCGTGTCTAGCGAGAACCTCGTCAACTGGACGTAGAGGCCGGACAGAAACAGCACCGTGATGATGAACGCCGCAACGAGAGCCGCCGCACCGGGTAATGAAACGGGCCGGTTGGGGGAATTCATTTGGACTCCAGGGTCAATGAGGTGATCAGATTCACGGTGCCAGATTTTACGGCCTGTCGGTTGGCGGACGGCAACACGTCGCTCTCGAGAAACCTGCGCCGCGTATCGTCAATCTGGGCGGTTTCGTGTGTCGCGCACCATGCGTCGTATTACGGGCAAGGTAAGCGTTCTCGCTCTTCGAGCAAGCTGCTAGCAGGCGCGAAATGAGCAGGAGGCGTTCTACGCATGGTGTATCGAACCTGCCTCCCATGGGCCGACCCGAGCGAGCGACGGGTCACGCAATCTTGCCGCATGAGTCGATCAGGTCTGATCAAGATATCCCACGAGTTCCCACGCAACTTGTTCAACGTGTTGACGCGTACCCATCATGCTGTCGAGCACCGCCAGCTTTCTCGGTTCGTGCACGACGACGGACGGCAAAGCGTCGCCCTTGAGGAACCGGCGCTGCGTATCGCCAATCTGACCTGCACCGAGTTTCGCGCACCATACGCCGTCTTCCGGGCAGGGCTGGCCAGTGTGCGCGATCGTACCCAATGGCAGGCGAGACGCGATGTTTTCCGATTGCTCGGTCAGCGAAGTCTTATCCGCCGATCCCGGAAGCGGTAACCCCGTCGCGGGATCGAGATGCTTCGCCTTCGCCATCTCGTTGATGAAATCATCCGAAGGCTTCTGAGGCGGAGCGGCTGCATCCTGCTCCTTTTGCCACTGGAACGTACCGTCCCAAGGCGGCAGCTTTGCAGGTGGTAGCGGAACGATCTTGTCGATATCCGGGACCTTGGGATTGCGGCCGTCGTTGTGGTCAAGAAATCTCGCAATCAGATCGTAACGTCGAGTCCGCTCCGGATCTTTGGGGAGTCCAAGGTAATACAAGCGATCGCTCTCGGGAGGCGCTTCAAATCCATTTTCGAGGAACGACGCAGACTGAATATCCCCCGCCTCGACTCCTTTTTGGAACACCTTTACCGCTTCCGCATAGTGCTTATCGGTCTTCAGATCAATTCCCAACGTACTCGCCGCTTTACCGAACCCTTGGGCTGTTGCGCATTCACGCATTTGCTTTGCGATCTCAGGAGCCTTATCCATCGGGGCGAGCAGATCCGCCACATAGTATTGCGCTTCCGGGCTCCCCAAATCAGCCGCCTTCCGAAAATAACGCAACGACATTTCCGGATTTTTCTTCAACCCATATCCACTCTCCAGATAATGACCTATATCATAGTATCCGGAAGGTATCCCTTTATCGACAAGCCGCGACGCAAGATCGATCGACTCTTTCTCTGCATCAGGAGAGCTTGCAAGCCCTTGCGAAATCAACAATTGCGCATTGGTATTGGCCTTGTAGTGATCATATGCCGCCGCTATTCGATAGTAGCGAAGAATATCATCGAAATCTTTCGGGCCACTGCTTTTTTGCAAATATCTGGCATATTTGAACAGAATATCTGCATTGGGGTCCAACGATGGCAAATGATCCGATTCGCGAGCGCAGGAAAACGCCAGATTTGCACGAATGGCGCTCAGATCAGGCAATTGAGACACTTGCGACTCCTTTTTGGTACATGCGCACAAGCTTACGGATAGAAAAATGATCAGGAGATATCTGTTCATCAATTAGTCTGCATATGTACGTTTAGCCGACGATCTCATAAACTTTACGAGTGACTTTTCCGGCGGAAGATTCTTTGTTTTGTTTGTCTTGTTTTGCTCGACAACGTCATGCCACGCCATAAAAGATTTGAAAAAGTCGTCCTGTGCACCGTTGGCTCCGGCATGCATCCTCCACAGCTTTTGCCTTAGCGGCTTTGTCACGGCCGAGTTTTCGTGGCAAATATTGAGCTCGCTATCGACATTCATGCTCCGGAGGTTCACATTCGCAGAGCCGATCGTCATGAACGCATCGTCAATCGTCATCAGTTTCGCATGAACATAGATAGGCAACCAGTTTCCCCCAGGCGAATCCGGGGCAACGAGCGTACAAACCTGTACCTTAAGCCCCTCGATGTCCAACGGCGGAGCGTCCGAGTCGATGTGCGCATTGAGCTGCTTTTTTCTCTTTAACTCGTTCAATGCTTGCTGCAGCTCTTGTTGCTTCGCCATATTGTCCTGATAGAAATTCATGGCACCCTGCAACGAAGCTGCACTGATATCGACGCCTTGTGCCGCAAATTTTTGCTGTATCGACTGTTGGGTGGCAAGTTGAGCTTCCAGGTCCTTTTGCTGCGCGGCGTAGTCGTCGCCACGTTCGAGCTGAGCCACTCCAGGCATAGTGTTACCACACCCGAGCGACTCAAGCATTTGGTACGTTCTTACCGTTCCGTTTCCGACCGCATCGTCACTGGAGTTGGTGATGACGAACAGATAAATCGAACCGTCTCTGCCGGAGTCACGGCCTGCCTTCGCTTGTGCCTTTGCAACGTCCTTTATTTTCTGCGCAAGGTCGTTCCAGCGAAAATACTGATTCTGGATGAAAATACACTGAGTCGCGTTGTTAACTGCATTCAAGTACATCACCTGAATGTCTCGCTTGTTTTTCTCTGATTGTGTGCGAACGATCTGCGCCATCACTGGAGCGTCATCCGGGGCATCATTTCTGATTTTATGTGTCCCGGCCAAATGCTCTCGTGATTTCTCCAGTTTTTGGTCAGTCGCATCATCCCACGCTTCACAAAAATTCTTGTTCAGATATTGCAATATAGGACCGGTCACTCGACTGGAAATATCCTGCCACGGATAGGGACCGTTGCGCCCCTTGCTGGGTGCCATGGCGTGACAGCTATGCAGGTCAGTGTCCCAATATTGGTCAAGCATGTTGTGCCCCATGACGAAGCCGGTAGCCAGATCCGGATCTTCGTAGTCCACCAGCACCATTTTCTGGTGGTGCGACGGTTCGCCTCCCATTGCAGCAGAAGTCGTCGCCTTTGTGCTGCCGCTCCAACCATCCATTGTCCCGTAACCAGATATTCTTCCCACGATTTCTGATCGCACCGACAGGTCGAATCCTCGCGTAGCCAACTCGATATTCGGAAATCCTGCGGTCTTATGCAAAACCGGATTGGATACAAAATTAAATGGTGCCGAGACGGAGCTCACTATGTTCATCGGCAAATTAACGACACGGTCGATAACTCGATCGGTGACAGAGTGAATTACTGGGTTCGTGACATTATTAAAATTGGCACGCCTGTACCAATTGATATCAAACAGTCGCTCCTCATCCGTTTGATAATCCCGCCCAAGCATTGACACTCGATCGTAAACCCACTTCGGAAGCACACGTTTAAGCGGCGTTACAAAGTCATTTCCCGGCATATTGTTTTCGCTGAGCTCCGCCATATAAAATGGATCACGCCAGCACAGCAATCTTACCTTTATGCCTTCTTTTCCTTTTTGCTCCAACAGATCGCCGATTCGCTCCCCGCTGCCATCACGAACAAAATACATCGAAGGCTGGAAACCCCAGCAAATGATGTCGATCGAATGTTTTGCACCAGCTATCGCCTTGTACACAGCGGCGAATGCATCGTGACCATTGACCAGCGGACGGAAACCTGCGGTTGCCGGGCCATACTCACTGTGACAAACAAACCATGGCAGGCATGCCGTCGCCGACGACGTGTGGTTCTGTGCAATCGGCGTGGTAATGGATTGATTTACATTTGCCATGGCCTATGATTCCGATGAAGGACTGAGCAGCTCGTTATAGGTTTGCCGATGCGCGGCTCTATCCGATGCAGCGCTATCGTCAGGTGTCGCTTCGTGAAACTGGAAACCTTGATTCGCGAGCGCGCCATTCGCCGCATCCCGATACTCACCCGGCACCGGAATCTCGTGCTTGACCCCGTTGGCCATCTCCAGTGTGTACTTCTGCGTCGTGACATGATGATCGATCGGCAACTGCCCCGTCTTGTCGAACACGCCCTGCTTGACCAGCGCCCCGTCCGCATAAAGCTTGTAGGGCATGCCGACCGGAACGACACTGGGTGCAGACGGTGACGCAGAGGTATTCAGCATCAACCGTCGCGTCGGCAGATCCTTGAACGCCGGATTGGTCACATCCATGCTCGTCGGACCGCTGAACGCATGCTGCGCCCCCTTGACGTCAATCTTGCCGGGCGCATGAATCTCGATGTCGCCGCCTTTCAGCCGAATGTACGCGCCACCCGACGTCAACAGGATTTCCTGCTGTGCCGATGCCTGGACCTTCTCGGTCACGGACGCCAGCAACAGCGACTTCTGCGCCGTCACTTCGACATTGTCAGCGTGCGTCTGAACTTCGATCTTCCCCTTCGCCGCGAACAGCTTCATCCCGGCGTTCTGCACGAACAGGCTCAGTTTCTCCGTAATGCTGGCGACGAGCGACTTGCCGGTCGCAATGTGCGTGCTTTGGCCGCTGACGATATTGATGTGCTGATCGGCTGCAACGTGCGTCGACTTCTGCGTCGACAGACCGATACCCGCAGGCGCGGCAACCAGGATCACCGGCTGCTTGAACGCGCCGGCGTCGCCCGTCCCTCCACCGGCCGTCACACCGCCACCGCCCGTCGCACCCGACTCGTTGTGCTGCGCCGCATCCGCAAAAGCCTTGAAGGTGTCGTGGCCCTCCTTCAGGCTTTCCGCCTTCGACGTTTCGCTTGCCTGCGACAGGCCATCGAGGATATTCGCCGAGCCGTTCAATTGACGCGTTGCCAACGTCGTGTCGAGCGGCTGACTGGCGACCGGGTGCGTCGTCACGAACAGCCCTCGCCCTGCTCGAAGCGCACCGTAGGCGTCCGAACTCAGATCGAAGCCTTTGCCCAGGTAACTGCCACGCGTGTTGTCGGTCTGGTCGATCAGGTAGCCCAGGTGCAACGATGCGTTCGTACTGCTGCTGTACAGGTGCACGCGGTTCTGGCCCGTCGAATCGTCCATCACCATCTGGTTGTAACCGCTCCCCGAGAACTCCTGAGACCGGTAACCCGACAGCAGGGCATTCGAATGCCATCGTGGCTTCGCGCTCCCGTTGTACACCCGGTGTAGCGCAATCGGACGATCGATGTCGTTCCCGATATGGCCAATCAGCAATTCCTCGCCCGCGCGCGGTATGTGAACGCCGCCGTACCCGTCGCCGGTATCGGATTGCGCGACACGCACCCAGCATGAAGCACGCTCGTCGCCTTGGTTGTGCCGGTCCCAGATGAACAGCACCTTGATCCGGTTCAGGTCGTCGGTATACGCCTGCTCCCCCTTCGGACCGGCAACGATGGCCGATTCGAGTTTCGCTTCGGGCTTTTTGTGTTCGAGGGGGCTGTGATACGGCACCGACGTGCGCTGCGCTTCGATGGCAACGCGATAGAAACCCGTCGAGCCATCGGCATGCGAGACGGCGAACATCTTGTCCGTGTCGTCAGCTTCGGCCTGCTTCACTGCCTGATAGAGGCTATGCGGGTAATTTGCTTCGTGTCCCGAAAGAGGCACGTTGTTCGCGATGATCCACTCGACCTCGATCACCGCGAACTCCCGATGGTCCGCCGCGTCCTGATCATGCTCGGGATGTCCGGTCAGCGTGAATCGCCGCCCCGCATCGATGCGGCGCACCCCGCCGACACCATCGTAGCGCTTGGCCTGCGACTCCCATTCCTCCATGCGGATCTTGCTGAGATGGTCGCCACGCTCCTGCTCGGGGTACGTATAGCCGCCCGTATATTCATACACTTCGGCCTGCGACGGGAGATCGCCCTGATTGGCCATCGTGGGAACCGACGTCGCCTTCGGATTGGCTGGCGTGGCCGGATTCTTGTAGTCGAACGTTCGCGTCGACAACAGGACGGACTGCAGCGTCCGCGTTCCGGCCCACTGCGTCAACGCGTCCACTTCGCCATGAACGCCCGCGCGGGAAAATTCGACCGTTGCCGGCGCAAGCGGCTCGAGCGTCTGAAGACGATCGGTAATCACCAGCGTATGGGATTTGCCGTCCTGCGCCTGTTTCCAAATGCCGTACAGGCCCTCGGATTCGAGAAGCCGGTGAACGAAATTCCAGTCGGTTTCGTCCTGACGGCAGTAGGAGCGCGAAGGCAGCAGTTGCGACAGTTCAAAGCGATACATCCCGCGTGCCTGCGGATGATCGTTGAATACATCGGTAATGATCGCGTCGACGCTTTTGTCTTGCCAGTGACGCTGGTCGCGGCGGAACTTCAGAAAATGCAGCCACGACGAGAAACTGAGCTGGTAGCACGCTAGGCCACCGTCCACACCGAGCTTTCTCGCGGTATGAACGTAACCGTGGTGCGGAAGATAGGTCTTGTCGGTCTGCTGGACCCACAGCGTGATCGGCTGCGAAATCAGTGTCTTGAGCTGGACATCGTTCGACGTCGACACGCAGTCGATCATGAACAGGTAATCTCGACCGATACGGGACTGCCCGAACATCCGATGCGGAATCAGAACGTTACCCCCAAGCGGGGTGTCGAGCTTGAGAAGTCGCTCCTGCTGAGCCAGCGCTCCCGTAATCGCCCCGATCATGCTGTGCGCATCCATAGCGCCTCTCTCAGAATTATGTTGTTCTTGACTGACGATTCTACGAATGACGATTCTGTGACGTCAATCGGTTGGAATTCAAATAATTGAAAACTGTAATTATTCACTCATCCATATGAATGGCTTTAGTAATTTCACCCTGCTGCTCCGCACACCCCATTCGCACCTGTATCCCGGCAGCACAGTGACGCTCGGCAATGACGCGCCGCGCAATGCGACGCCGCATCCCGCCGTCATCGAATTCGCGGACGGATCCGGCGCCACAGCCACGCTTTCCCGCGTCGACGATGACGCGCTCGAACTCGCCGTCGACGAATACGTCACGCAGAAGCGCCACAAGGTCGTCGCGCGCCGCTGGCTGCTGCGGCCTGCCGATACCACGCGTACGGCATGGCGTGTCGCCGAGCGGCTACCCGCCGCCTGACGTTCGCACCCGCACGACGCCCACCAGCGGCGATGCCCGCCCCCTTACGCCCTGTCATGATCGTTCGCCTCGCGTCCGTTGCCAGCCCCTCGCAGAAAAGGTGACCGAACAGCCTCCCCATCGGCGCGAGCACCGTCAGCATGCCGCTCGTGCTGAACATGCGCACGCGCGACCGGTACGTCGAGCTGATTGGCGGCCATCCGTTCGAGAATGACTCGCACAACCTCGACAGGATGCCGTTCGAAGCAACCGCCACCAGCGGCGACGACGCGGAGCGCGGCTTCTCGCTCGACAGCGCGATTCGCGGCCCGCTGCGCACACAGGGCGGCGACAAGCGCATGCTCAGGCCCGACGACCGCTTCCTCGCACAATCGCTCGTCGTGTTCTGCGTGGCCGAATCGCTGCGGTTCGACAGGATGCGCGAGATCGTCGGCCAGCCGCGCAGCCGGTTGTCCCCGGCCGACCGGCAAGCGTCCGCGCGCGTCGACCTCGTCGGGTTCGGTCCATCGCGCCGGGCATGCGGGTACTGATGCGGTCGTCGTGATGCGGTCGTCGTGATGCGGTGACGTCGCGACGCGCTCGCGGCCGGCGCCTGCGGATCCCCCGCCCAAGCGCTAAAATCCGCCGCCTGAGCATCCACCACGAGCAAGCGTTTTGACGGCGTTCGAGCAGGGTTTCATCCTCACCCGCCACTGGCGGGACACCGCCTCCGGCATCGAGATCGAGTTCTGGCTGGCAACCGAACACGGTCCGCGCCGCGTACGGTTGCGCCCGCAGGAAGCCGTCGCGTTCATTCCGGCCGAACAGCAGGCGCTCGCCGAACGCGCGCTGGCCGGCGAGCGCGAGGCCGAGTTGCGCCCGCTCGCGCTGCGCGACTTCCGGCAGCGTCCGGTCGTCGGCCTCTATTGCAAGCGCTATCGCCATCTGTCCGGGCTGCAGAAGCGTCTCGCGGCAGCCGGCGTCGACGTCTACGAAGCCGACGTGCAGCCGCCCGACCGCTACGCGATGGAGCGCTTCATCACGGCCTGCGTGCAGTTTCGCGGGCAGCCCGGCCCCGACGGCACGCTGGCCGGCGCCGAGCTGAAAGCCGCGACCGGCTATCGCCCGGCGCTGCGCTGCGTGTCGCTCGACATCGAAACCAGCGTGCACGGCGAGCTGTACTCGATCGCGCTCGAAGGCTGCGGGCAACGGCAGGTCTACATGCTCGGCCCGGCGAATGGGGACGGCAGTGACGAAGCAAACGCCATCGACTTCCGCCTCGACTACTGCGACAGCCGGCCCGCGATGCTCGCGCGGCTCAACGAATGGTTCGACGAACACGATCCCGATGCGGTGATCGGCTGGAACCTCGTGCAGTTCGACCTGCGCATCCTGCATGCCCATTCGGAGCAATACGGCATCCCGCTGAAGCTCGGCCGCGGCGGCAGCGTGCTCGACTGGCGCGCGCACGGCCAGCAGCCCGACCACTTCTTCGCGGGCGCGGCAGGCCGGCTGATCCTCGACGGCATCGACATGCTGAAATCCGCGACGTGGACGTTCCCGTCGTTCAGCCTCGAATACGTGTCCCAGGCGCTGCTCGGCGAAGGCAAGTCGATCGACAACCCGTACCAGCGGATGGACGAGATCCAGCGCCGCTTCGATCACGACAAGCCGGCGCTCGCGCGCTACAACCTGAAGGACTGCGAGCTCGTCACGCGCATTTTCGACGAGGCCGACCTGCTGTCCTTCGCGCTCGAACGCGCGAGCGTGACGGGCCTCGCGGCCGATCGCACCGGCGGGTCGGTCGCGGCCTTCACGCATCTGTACCTGCCGCGCATGCACCGGCTCGGCTATGTCGCGCCGAACCTCGGCGACGTGACGGGGCAGAACAGCCCCGGCGGCTTCGTGATGGATTCGCGCCCCGGGCTGTACGACTCGGTGCTCGTGTTCGACTACAAGAGCCTCTATCCGTCGATCATCCGCACGTTCCTGATCGATCCGGTCGGGCTGATCGAAGGGCTCGCGAATCCCGGCGACGACGCATCGGTGCCCGGCTTTCTCGGCGCACGTTTCTCGCGTACCGCGCACTGCCTGCCCGATATCGTGCGCCGCGTGTGGGAAGGCCGCGACGATGCGAAGCGGCAGCGCAACGCGCCGCTGTCGCAGGCGCTGAAGATCATCATGAATTCGTTCTACGGCGTGCTCGGCTCGACGGGCTGCCGCTTCTTCGACCCGCGCCTCGCGTCGTCGATCACGATGCGCGGGCACGAGATCATGCACCGCACGCGCGAGCTGATCGAAGCGCAGGGTTACGAAGTGATCTACGGCGATACCGATTCGACGTTCGTGTGGCTCGGCCGCGCGCACGACGACGACGAAGCCGGCGCCAAGGGCCGCGCACTCGTCGAGCATGTGAACCGCTGGTGGCAGGCGCACCTGCGCGAGACCTTCGGGCTCGAGAGCGCGCTGGAGCTGCAATACGAGCGGCACTACCGCCGCTTCCTGATGCCGACCGTGCGCGGCGCGGAAGAAGGCAGCAAGAAGCGCTATGCAGGCCTCGCGGCGGCGGCTGACGGCGGCGAGGACCTCGTCTTCAAGGGGCTCGAAACGGTGCGCACCGACTGGACGCCGCTCGCGCAGCAGTTCCAGCGCGAGTTGTACCGGCGCGTGTTCAGCCGCGAGCCGTACCAGGATTTCATCCGCGACACCGTGCGGCGCACGCTGGCCGGCGAATTCGACGACCAGCTCGTCTACCGCAAACGCGTGCGCCGGCCGCTGCGCGAGTATGAGCGCAACGTGCCGCCGCACGTGCGCGCAGCGCGGATCGCCGACGAGTTCAACCAGGCACAGGGCCGGCCGCTGCAGTATCAGCGCGGCGGCTGGATCAGCTACGTGATGACGACGGCCGGCCCCGAGCCGCTCGAAACGATGCGTTCGCCGATCGACTACGCGTTCTACCTGAGCCGCCAGCTTCAACCCGTCGCCGATGCAATCCTGCCGTTCCTGCGCGACGACTTCGAGCGCGTGATCTCCGGGCAGGGGCAGTTGTTCCAGGAGTAGCCGCGCCCTGTCGGGCAAGGGGGACACTGCGGGCCGGTTAAAATACCGCGCTGCTGCGCGTCCTGCCGCAGCCGAAGGAGATTCATCATGACCGCACGTCGCGGAACAGCGGTCGCCATCGCGCCCGGCCACGAGGCAGCCAGCCTGTCGAAAGCCCAGAAAGCATTCAATACGCTCGTCCAGCAGATCGAGAAGCGGCGCGAGCGGCTCGGCGCGTGGGAAGCCGCGATGCCGGCCTTCCAGAAGAAATTCGTCGACGAGCTGTTGCCGCTCGAACAGACGTCGACCGCGCTGCGAATCCGGTTGCTCAATCAGCTCGACGACGCGTATCTGCAGAAAGGCTTGAGCAAGGCCGAGCAGCACACCCTGTCCGGGATGATCGCCAACATGGCGCGCGACTTGCTCGACTTCAGCGACGACGCGCAGTTGAAGGCCATCCACGCCCGGCACAGCGGGGCCGATCACGGCGACAACGCAGCAGCCGAGCCGGGGCCGGAACCGAAGTCGGAATCGACGCCTGGCGTGGCAACGGAAGACGATCTCGACGCGCTGTCGCCCGAAGAGCTCATGGCGCGCATGCAGGCCGAACTGGACGCGCAGTTCGAGCGGGACATGGCCGAGCACGCGGCCCGCGAGGCACAGCGTGCCAAGCGCAAGAAAGCGCCCCGGCAATCGGCCGCGCTGGCGAAGCGCGAAGCCGAGCAGGCCGAAGCGAGCCGGTCGATCCGCGAGGTCTACCGGAAGCTGGCGAGCGCGCTGCACCCCGATCGCGAGACCGACCCCCAGGAACAGGAACGCAAGACCGTGTTGATGCAGCGGGTCAACCACGCTTACGCGAACGGCAAGCTCCTGCAACTGCTGGAGCTGCAGCTGGAGATCGAACAGATCGACCGGCACGCGATCAACGGCCTCGGCGAAGACCGGCTCGCGCGCTACAACGGCATCCTGGAAGATCAGCTTCGCGAGCTGGACCAGGAGATCCAGGACGTCGAGACCGGATTCCGGCGGACTTACGGGATCGCGCCGTCGGTCAAGGTCGCGCCCGATACCATCATGCGCATGCTCACGCGCGACATCGCGGGCACGCAGCGCAGCATCCACGATCTGAACCTGACGCTGCGCGAGTTCGACGATCCGGCGAACGTCAAGGAATGGCTGAAGGACATGAAGCGCCAGCAGGCATTCCCGCGTTTCGACGACTAGCCGTGCCGGGCAGGCATGCGTCTGCCCGCCGAACATCGAGTGCGTAGCCGGTCTGACGGAACAGCTGCGTGCCCCGCATCGATCGGCATTCCTCGCAAATCAACCCACCCCAAACGTGGCACCAAGGACGCCGTATTTCATCCACTGTCACGGATTCAGGAACACAGCTGGACAGGAATCGGCATTTATCCGGCCGATCCGGGTTCCTAAACTTGTCTCGTCGGTTCAGCCAGCCACCATCGCGCCGAACCGCAACAAAACCGTCTGAGGAAACCGTGAAATCCATCATCGTCACCATCGCCACCGTCGCCGCTACCGCCACCACCCTCCTCGCCGCACCGACCGTGTCGTACGCGCAGTCGTCGCACTCGACGCTCACGCGTGCGCAGGTGCGCCAGGAATTGTTCGACCTCGAATCGGTCGGCTACGAGCCGATCGCCGGTGATGGCGACAACTATCCGGGCGACATCGTCGCCGCACAGGAACGCCTGGCCGCCAAGCGGCTGGCCGAGCGCAAGAGCGCCGAGGCGGCCTACGGGTCGAACGGTGCGCCTCGCACGGATTCGGGCGCGCCGGCGGTTGCGGTGGTGAAGCCCTGACGCCGTAACGCACGGCCACGCATCGACGCAGGCGGGCGGCCACGACATCCGGCCGCCACGCTGCGCCGCGGTCGCCCGCTCGGGCGAACCGCCGCTTCGCGTCACGCCCGGTGCCCCGAGATCGGCCCCGCTTCGCCGGTCAGGTTGAAGATGCTGTCGATCCACGCCAGAAACGTCGAGAACGTGAAATCCGACCACTGCTGCGTGCGGAACGCCTTCATCACCGGCGTGTCGGCCGGGTCCTGCTGGTTCAGCAGGTTGTCGACGAAGGTGCCGATATCCGCGTCGACGCCGTGCTCGTGGATCCCCGACCCGGTAAAGCTGACCGCCGTCACCTGGTGGTTGGCGATGAAGTCGTTGCGTGCCCACGGCATGAAGTAGCCGAAGTTCGGCAACGGGTTCAGCGTCTGCCTCAGCCCGTCCAGTTCCTGGGCGAACATCGCAAGCGACAGCGAATCCTTCGTCGCATCGTCGGGCGCCGCGATCACGGCCGGCACGAACGCGCGATAGTGATACGCGGCGATGATCTTGTCGCGCTGGTAGCTCGAGAAGCCGAAGCGGTCGTGCGGGAATGTCGCCGACAGCGCCGCATACGCGCTCCCCATGTTGCCCGGATCGAAATGGCTGGTCAGCCGGCTGTTCACGGTGATCATTCCGTCGGGGCCCGTCATCCCCCACTCGGTGCGCACGCGGTCGTACAGGCCGACCGACGGATGGGTGGCCGCGTCCGCGTCGAACGGCGTGTTGAACACGGTACCGGCGTCGTCGAGCAGCGAACTATGCGCCTGCGGCTGCAACGTGTTGCGCAGCGTCGCGTAGTTCGCGAGCGTGCCGTAGCCGCCCGCGCTCATCCCGTACACGAGCAGACGGTTCGGCTTGCCGAAGCCGTGCGACGTCAGCCACTGCGCGACGGCCTGGATGTTCTTCAGCCCGCTGTAGTGCTGCAGCCGCCAGTCGCCGCTTGGCGACGTGTAGTTGCGCACCGCGCTGCCCATGTGGATATCTCCGGTGCAATAGGGCACGAAAACCTGTGTCCACTGCTGCGTCTCGACCTTCGGTTCGCCGACGAGAATATGCGCGAGATCCATCCGCGTGAGCAGCGGCGACAGGAACGACGACAACAGGCTCTGATTCGCGGTGCCGTTCATGTAGTTGTGCGGGATGCCGTCCGGGTTGAAGCCGCCAAGGCCGGCCTCGGCGCCGGTCGACGTCTGCGTGCAGGTGCCGTAGTCCCAGCACGCGCCGCCCGGTTCCATAATGTACAGCAGGTTGTCCGACTGCGCGCGATTGACGTAGAAGCGCATCGGCGTGCCGTTGCCGCACGATGCACCGGTGCTCTCCGGCAAGGTCACTTCGTACCACGAATAATACGGAATCGACGGATCCGGCATCGTCGTATCAGCGGCGTGGCCGTTCAGTGCCGCGCAACCGAGCAACGTGGCAACGGCCGCGCGCAGCAGGCTTCGTGCTGTGGACATCTCCCCCTCCTTGTCGATGGACATGGCGCGGCCGCCGGGCTCAAGCCCGGCGTCGCGGATTCGGCGCTCAGTGCACGCCGGACGATGAAGCGCCGTCGAACAGCTGGACCCGCAACGCCTGCAGGCGCTGCGCGATGACGGCTTGTTGCCGGTCGGGATCGGGAATGCTCGCCTGAACCTGCCGGACGACGTCGCGGCTCTGCTGTTCGTACGAGAGATAGCGCGGGTCCTGCGCCGGCGACGGACCGACCGTCTGCTGCGCATAGGTGTCCCATTGCGCACGCATCGACCGGATCGCCGCGCTGCGCGTCGCGGGATCGGCTTCGGTGTCGGTGAGCAGCGCCGCGCTCAGCGCCTCCGCCTGCACCGGCACGATCTCGTTGCGCGCGACATGGCCGGGGAGTTCGTCGAGAATCCGGCGCGCGAGTGCGGCGCGCTCGGCTTGCGGCATGCTGTTGCGGCGATTCCCATACGCGGCAACCTCGTCGCGAAAGCGCGCGAACGCGACGATGCGCTTCACTTCGGCATCCGCATCGGGGCGCCCCGCGAGGCTGCGGCGCAGCGCGTCGACGTCGAGCCGCCGCTCCTCGGGGCCGGGCGTCGCGGCGCCGGTGCCGAACGTATCGGCCGCGTCCGGCTGCGCGCTCGCCGTCGTGGTCGTTGCGTCGGACGACGCGGCGTGCGCCGGTGTCGCCGCCTCATATCGCCAGACTGCAACGACGGTCACGCCGATCGCCGCGATCGCGCCCGTGCGCCGCCAGAGTGCCCTGTTCTTCTTCACGTCGCCTCCTCGTCACGTCATGCCGTTCTTCGCCGGTGCATCCGCGAGTAGGTTCTAGGTCGAATCCGGCATCCCGTCAAAAGCGGCACTAGAACGCAGGCACTAAACCTGCTCGCGGCGGCCACGTCCCCAAGACGTTTGAAACGCATTTCGTGGTCGTTCGGCCAAGCGCGCCATGTCGCGCGCCACGCCCGTCCGGCGGCGGTTCGAGCCAACACTCGCCATGTGCGTCGCGACACCAAGCAAGCAGTGATCCAGCCGCGCGCAGCACGCGGGCCATGCATCGGCGTGACCGATACGGATGGCCGGATAAGACCCGTCGAACGACCCGCTGAGCGCTTGGTCGTCATTTTGGCCAGCCCTATGCTGGTTTCCGACACGCGCCGAACGGTCGGCGCGACGCCCACCCCACCCAGCCGAGCCCGTTCCATGAGCCGTGCAGACCTTCCGCATCGCGCACCCACCGCCGTCCACGACTATCCGACCTATCGCGACGCGCTCGCGGGCCGCCGGCTACCTGCCGCATTCGTCGACCTCGACTGCCTCGACGCGAACCTCGCCGACCTGAAGCGCCGCGCACGCGGCCTGCCGATCCGGCTCGCGACGAAGTCGGTGCGCTCGCGCGAACTGATCGGCGCGGTGCTCGCCGCCGGCCCCTTCATGCAGGGGCTGCTGTGCTACTCGGCCGCGGAAGCCGCGTGGCTCGCGGACGGCGGGTTCGACGACATCGTCGTCGCGTATCCGACCGTCGAGCCCGCCGACCTGCGCGCGGTGGCCGCGCAGCTCAGGCGCGGCCGCTCGATCACGCTGATGGTCGACGACGCCGCGCAGGTCGACGCGATCGACCACGTTGCCCACGACGAACGCGTGACGATCCCGCTCGCGATCGATCTCGACATGTCGTCCGCATATCCGGGCCTGTACTTCGGCATGTACCGCTCGCCGGTGCGCGACGCGGCCGGCGCACTCGCGCTCGCGAACCGCATCGCCGAGCGACGGCACGTACGGCTCGACGGGTTGATGGGCTACGAAGGACAGATCGCCGGCGTGGCCGACACGGAGCCTGGCAGCGGCGCACGCAACGCGCTGGTGCGTCACCTGAAGCGCCGCTCGGCGCGCGAGATCAACGCGCGCCGCCAGGCGGCCGTGCAGGCGCTCGCGGCGGCAGGCCTCACGTTGCGCTTCGTGAACGGCGGCGGCACCGGCAGTATCGAGAGCACGCTCGGCGACGCGTCGGTCACCGAGCTTGCGGCCGGCTCCGGCCTCTACGCGCCCGCGCTGTTCGATCACTACGCGGCGTTTCATGCGCAGCCGGCCGCCGGTTTCGCGCTGCCGGTCGTGCGGATTCCGCGGCCGGGCATCGTGACCTGTTCGGGCGGCGGCTATATCGCATCGGGCCCGGCCGGCAAGAGCCGCCTGCCGCGGCCGTGGCTGCCGGCCGGCTGCACGCTGATCGACAACGAAGGCGCGGGCGAAGTGCAGACGCCCGTGCGCGTGCCGCGCGGCGTCGCGCCGGCGATCGGCGATCCGATCCTGTTCCGCCATGCGAAGGCCGGCGAACTGTGCGAGCGCTTCAACACGCTGCTGCTGATCCGCGGCGGCCGCGTGGTCGGCGAGGCGCCCACCTATCGCGGCGAAGGCAAGAGCTTTTTCTAGCGGGCCGCGCGGCCCGTCGTTCAAAACCCGTCAACCCGTTCAACCTGTTCAAACGACAACCACGGAGACAATGCCATGTGGCGCAACTGGTCGGGATATGTCTGCAGTCCTGATGCAACCGTGTCGACGCCTGCGTCGGCCGCCGGGCTCGCGGCCGTGCTGCGCGACGCGGCGGCCGCCGGCGCCACCGTGCGCGCGGCCGGCGCCGGTCATTCGTTCTCGCCGCTCGTGCAGACCGACGACGTGATCCTGTCGCTCGACGCGATGCAGGGCGTGATCGACGTCGACCGCGACCGGCGCGTCGCGCGCGTGCATGCCGGCACGCGGCTGTGGGCGCTGGGCCCGGCGCTCGCCGCGCACGGCCTCGCGATGGAGAACCTCGGCGACATCAACGTGCAGTCGATCGCCGGCGCGACCAGCACCGGCACGCACGGCACGGGCATCACGCTCGGCAACCTGTCGACGCAGATCGACAGCCTGACTTTCATGTGCGCGGACGGCAACGAAATCCGCGCGAGCGCCGACACGCATCCCGACCTGTTCGCGGGCGGCCGGATCGGGCTCGGCGCGCTCGGCGTGCTGACGGAGATCGGCCTGCGCCTCGTGCCCGCGTTCAAGCTGCGCCTCGAGCGCGGCGGCATGCGGCTCGACGACTGCCTCGCGCAAGCGGATGCGCTGATCGCGAAGCATCGCTCGTTCGAGTTCTACTGGTTCCCGCATACGGACACCGTGCTGACCAAGGCCTGGGACATGACCGACGAGCCGGCCGACGCGGTGCACTGGGCGCGCCGTGCGTCCGAGTCGTTCCTCGAGAACACGGTGTTCGGCGCGCTGTGCGGGCTCGGCCGGCGCGTGCCGTCGCTGTGCCCGGCGCTGAGCCGGCTGTGCGCATCGACCGTGTCGGCCGGCCGCCACGTGGATGCAAGCTACGCGATGCTGTCGACGGTGCGGCGCGTGCGCTTCAACGAAATGGAATGGTCGGTGCCGGCCGAACGCGGTGCCGATGCGCTGCGCGAGATCCGCGCGTTCATCGCGCGCCGCAGCTTCCCGCTGATGTTCCCGATCGAATACCGCTGGGTGCGCGGCGACGACATCTGGCTGAGCCCCGACTACGGCCGCGACAGCGTGCGCATCTCGGTGCACCAGTATCGCGGGATGCCGTTCGACGCGTACTTCTCGGGCGTGCAGGCAATCTGCCGCAATCACGGCGGGCGGCCGCACTGGGGCAAGGTGCATGCGATGAAGGCCGTCGAGCTTGCGGCGTGCTATCCGCACTGGGACGATTTCCTCGCGCTGCGCGAACGGATGGACCCGCATGGCCGCTTCCTGACGCCGTACCTGCGCACGCTGTTCGGCCTGCCGCAACACGCAGGCGCAAGCGTCGCTTCAACCGCGCGCGCCACGCCGGCCCGCCGAGGGACACACCCGATGCACGAAACGGCCGGCATCGCACACGATCGACCGCGATCCAACCAGGAGGCTTCATGAGCACCGCCACCCTGCATGCCGCCGCGCAGTCGCGCCCCGATCCGTCGACCGGCGCCGTCGTCCGCCTTGCGCTCGCGTTCGCGGCGGCCACCAACGGCCTGATCCTGTCGCCGTTCCTCGTCGCGGCCGTGATGACGCGCTTCCGGCTCGACGAAGGCACCGCGACCGCGCTCGTCAGCGCCGAGATCCTCGGCATCGCGATCAGTTGCGCACTGCTGTCGCACCAGATCGCGCGCGCCGCGCGGCCGTTCACGCTGGCCGGCCTGGTCGGCACGATCGCCGGGCAGGCGCTCAGCGCGGTCGCGCCCGGCATCGCGTCCGCGGCGCTCGCGCGCGGGATGACGGGACTGTTCGAAGGGATGCTGTTCGTCGTCGTCGCGTCCGGCGTGTCGCAGCGCGCGTCGACCGACCGCCTGTGGGGGCAAATCAACCTGCTCGCGGGCGTCATCAACGGCGGCATCCTCGTGCTGATCTCCGCCTTGCCGGCCGGCTGGCTCGGGCACGGGGTGTTCGCGCTGCTGGCGGCCGTCGTCGCCGTGCTGGCGCCCGCGATCCGCGGCATCGACGCGTTCGCGAGCGCACCCGCGCAGACCCACGTGCGCGCCGGCACGCTGCCGTGGCGGCCGGTGATCGCGATCTGGGTCGTGACGGCACTGGTGTACGGCGTGCAGGCGTCGCAATGGGCGATCGCCGGCTTCGTCGGCGAGCGTGCCGGGCTGTCGCCGACGACGATCGGCGTGCTGCTGTCGGTGTCGTCGCTGCTCGGCTTCGTCGGCGCGGCGATTCCGTCGCATCCGGCCAGCCACCCGCACCGCCTCGCGCTGATCTGGGCCGCGCAGCTCGCGATGATCGCGTCGATCGAATGGTTCTTCAGCGCGCGCGGCGGCAGCGCGTACTTCCTGAGCCAGTTCGTGCTGAACAGCGCGTTCTTCGTGATCGTGCCGTTCCTCACCGGGATGCTGTCCGACGTCGACCCGGACGGATCGCTGGTCGCGCGCACGCTCGTCGTCACGTTCTTCGCGGCGGGCATCGGCACCGCGCTGTCGGGTGCGCTGCTCGGCCGCTTCGGCGGCTCGCGCGTCGCCCACGTGCTGTGCGTGGCCGTGCTGGCGGCCGCCCCGTTCGTGCGGCTCGCGCTGCGCCGCGCGGCGCCCGGTGCGATGGCGCGCGCGTCGCCGTCGCCCTGACCGCGGTGCGCCATGGCGTGGCCGCGACGCACCACGCGAATGGCCGCCGCAGCCTTGGCCCATGCAAATTTGGCTTTCACCATTCGTTTCCGGCGGTACGAGCCGCCGTCCCCATGTCGATGCGGAGTCCATAAAAATGAATCGCCACGAATGCGTTCGCGCCGCGTGCAGCGCGATGTTGGTCCTGGCCGGTACCGGCGCGCACGCGCAAAGCAACGTGACGCTGTATGGCGTGATCGATGCGGGCATCCGCTACGAAACGCACGGCGTGTCCTACGGCGCCGACGGTGCGCCAGTGTCGACGGGCCGCAAGATCTCGATGGCGGACGGCGGCGGCCTGACGGAAAGCTACTGGGGCCTCAAGGGGCAGGAGGATCTCGGCGGCGGGCTGTCCGCGCAGTTCAACGTGGAAAGTCACTTCGGCCCGAACAGCGGCGCGATCGTGCCGGCCGGCTCGCCGAACTTCTTCGAGGTCGCGTACGTGGGGCTGACGTCGACGTCGCTCGGCCAGCTCGCGCTCGGCCGCCAGTACAACGTGCCGTTCGAGATGGTGTCGCTGACCTACGGCTCGAACCTGTGGGCCGGCGCGCAGGACCCGTACTTCAACCTGTTCAAGCCCGAGCAGACGATGCTCGCCGGCTCGCGCACCAGCAACATGATCCAGTACGGCGCGCAGCTCGGCGGCCTGTACCTGCTCGCGCAGTACGCGCCGGGCGGCCATGCGGGCGGCGGCGTGCTCGGCGGCCAGGCCGGCGCGGCGGTCGCCTACGCGCCGGACAAGGGGCCGTTCACGGTCGGCGCGTCGTTCATGCGCAGCTGGGACGACGTCACGCACGCGAAATTCGACATCTATGGCGGTGGCGGCTCGATCACGCTCGGCAACGCGACCGTCAACGCCGGCTATATCGAGAACGCGCGCGACAACGACTTCACGTCGTTCGCGAACGGCCCGTTCAGCCCGACCGATCTCGCCGCGCTCGGCATCATCTCGCCCGCGCAGGTGGTCGATCCGTCGACGCCCGGCGGGTTCCGGCGCCGCAAGATGGCGCTCGCGGGGCTGACCTACCGGTTCACGTCGGCGTTCACGGCCGCCGTCAACGCGTGGTGGACCACGCAGTCGGGCTACACGCCGGACTTCGACGGCCGCGCGCGCCAGTTCCAGGTGATCGCCGGCTACAGCCTGTCGAAGCGCAGCATGCTCTACGCGGAAGTCGACTACGCGATCTATCGCGGCGGCCTGGTCGGCGCGCAGCTGGTCGGCGTGAACGGGCAGTCGCCGAGCACGAGCACCACGCAGCTCGGCGCGACGGTCGGCCTGCGCCACTACTTTTGACGCAGAGCCGCGCGGGATGTGGGCAATCGCGGCCGGGGCGGCACCGGGTTTCCGGCCGGGCGGGACGAGTACAATCCATGGAAAAAAATACGGAGCATCCATGGACGAACCCGACCGTTATACGACGGCGAATCTGCCGGTCCATTTGTTGCGGTGCCTCGCGGAGACAAGCAAGGAACTGGGCATCGACCCCACGCGGCTGTGCCTCGGGCTCGGTTTCGACGTCGCGGACCTGTCGAATCCCTCGTGCCGGATTTCCTTGCGCCAGGCGAGCACGATGATCCGCCGCGCGCTCGAGATGGCGCCGGGGCGGGCGCTCGGCCTCGAACTCGGCACGAGCGAGACGATCGCGTCGATCGGCCTGGTCGGCTACGCGATGCTGACGAGCCCGACGCTGAAGGAAGCGATCGCGGTCGGGATGGAACTGCAGCGCCATACGGGGCCGCTGTTGCGCTTCGACGTGACGTCGGATGCACGCACGCTGTCGATCCGCGCGACCAACGTCTTCCTCGAACCCGACATCGAGGCGTTCCTCGTCGAGGAAGCGTTCGGCAGCTTCATGAAGATCGGGCGCTCGCTCGTCGGCCCCGCGTTCCAGCCGAAGGTCGTCGATCTCAGCTACCCGCCGCCGGCCTATGCGGAACAATACGCGCGCGTGTTCCCGTGCCCGGTGCGGTTCGAGCAGGAGCAGAACCTGTTCTCATGCGACGCCGCGCTCGGCAACCGCCCAATCGCGACCCACGATCCGCTCGCGCATCGCCAGGCACTCGAATTCCTGCAGGACGCGTTGCCGCCCGAACCCGAAGGCACCGAATTTCTCGAATCGATCGAACGGATCATGCGGCGCGACCTGCGGCATGCGCCGTCGCTCGCGGCGATCGCCGCGCAACTGTGCATGAGCGAGCGCACACTCCGGCGACGGCTCGCCGATCAGGGCGTGTCGTATCAGACGGTGATCGACACGATTCGCAGGAAGCGCGCGTTCACGCTGCTGAGCAACCCGCGATTGTCGATCGAGGACGTCGCACACGAAGTCGGGTTCAGCGACGCGCACAACTTCCGGCGCGCGTTCAAGCGGTGGACGGGGCACGGGCCGAGAGAGGGGCAGCGCACGGCGCCGTGACGGGCGCGCATTCGACCGGGACGGGCGGTGGCACGGCACCGCTGCCGCATCGCCCCATTGGCGTGCCCCGCACACGCATCACTGCGCGTCGCCGATCCCGCCCATCAGCCTCACCAGTTGCTCGCGCAGCCACCGGCTGCCCTGGTCCTGATCGGCGCTGCGGTGCCAGTAGCAGAAGTATTCGAGGCCCGGCATCTCGAACGGTAGTTCGAGAATGCGCGCCGGATAGCGCTGCAGCAGCCGCAGCGGCGCCGTCAGCGCGAGATCGCCGCGCATCGCGATCAGCGGCGCGACCATGTAGTGCTGCACGCGCATCTGGATGGTGCGGCGCAGCCCGAGGCGCGTCAGCTCCGCGTCGACGTGCCCGCTGCCCTTGCGGCGGCTCGACACGTGGATGTGCCCCATTGCAAGGTAGTCGTCCATGGTGAGCGTGTCGCCCTTGAACGGGTGATCGTTGCGGATCATGCACGCATAGCGGTCGCGCACGAGCAGCGCCTGGTGCAGGTGCGGATCGCCGATCAGCGGTGCGTCGATCGCGATGTCGACGGAGCCGTTCGCGAGCGCGGTCGCGACTTCGCGGCGATCCATCGTGTAGCTGCGCACGTGCATGCCGGGCGCATGCGTCTGCAGCAGTTCGCCGAGCGCGGGCAACAGCAGCGCCTCGGTCAGGTCGCTCATGCTCATCCGGAACACGCGCGTCGACGACGCCGGATCGAACACGTCGCCTTCGTGCGCGCTCGAATCGAGCAACTGCATCGCCTCGCGCACGCGGCCGACGATGTTCTCGGCCAGCGGCGTCGGCATCATCCCGGCCGGCGTGCTGACGAACAGCGGATCGTTCAGGGTCTTGCGCAGCCGCGCCAGCGCGTTGCTGACGGCCGGCTGCGTGAGGTTCAGCACCTCGGCCGCGCGCGTCAGGTTGCGCTTGGTGTAGATCGCGTCGAATACGACGAACAGGTTCAGGTCAATCTTCGAAAGGCGCATCGCCGGTTCTCCTTGCCGGCATCTTACGGCGTGCGCCTCCCGTTCGTCCACGGCCCTGCGCATCGTGGCGCGGCGCTCAGCCGCGCGGCGGCGGCGTCAGGTACGCGGCCGTCGAACCCGGCTCGCCGTCCTTGATTTCCATTCGCGCGATCGCCTGCAGATGCACCTCGTCCGGGCCGTCGGCGAAGCGCAGCGCGCGACCCCAGGTCCAGTGGTCGGCGAGCGGCGTATCGGGGCTCAACCCCGCCGCGCCGAACACCTGCATCGCACGGTCGCACACGTCCGTATAGACGGTCGGCACCAGCGCCTTGATCATCGAGATTTCCTTGCGGGCAGCCTTCGCGCCGACCTTGTCGATCATCCACGCGGCCTTCAGCACCAGCAAACGCGCCTGCTCGATCTCGATGCGCGAGCGTGCGATCCATTCGCCAACCGTGCCGTGCTTGTTCAGCGGCTTGCCGAACGCGACGCGCGACTGCGCGCGGTCGACCATCAGCTCCAGCGCAAGCTCGGCCGCGCCGATCGAGCGCATGCAGTGGTGGATGCGGCCCGGCCCGAGGCGGGCCTGCGCGAGCGCGAAGCCGCTGCCTTCCTCGCCGAGCAGGTTGCTCGCCGGCACGCGCACATTGTCGAACGTGATCTCGCAATGCCCTTCCGGCGCGTAGTGATTGACCACCGTGATGTTGCGCACGATCGTCACGCCCGGCGTGTCGCGCGGCACGAGGATCATGCTCTGCTGCTGGTGCGACGCGGCCTCGGGATCGGTCTTGCCCATCACGATGAGGATCCTGCAGTTCGGATGCGCGGCGTTCGTGATGAACCACTTGCGGCCGTTGATCACGTACTCGTTGCCCACGCGCTCGATGCGCGTCGTGATGTTCGTCGCATCCGACGATGCCACGTCGGGCTCCGTCATCGCGAATGCCGAGCGGATCTCGCCGCGCAACAGCGGCTTCAGCCACTGTTCGCGCTGCTCGGGCGTCGCGAACATGTGCAGCAGCTCCATGTTGCCGGTGTCCGGCGCGTTGCAGTTGAACACTTCCGACGCCCAGCCCACGCGCCCCATGATCTCGGCGAGCGGCGCGTATTCGAGGTTCGTCAGGCCCATGCCGGGCTCGTCGTCCTTCAGGTGCGGCAGGAACAGGTTCCACAACCCTTCCGCCTTCGCGCGTTCCTTCAGTTCCTCCATGAACGACACGGGATACTGGCCCGCGTGCACTTCCTCGTTCCACTGGCGAATGCGCGGCACGATGTGCGCGTCCATGAATGCGCGCACGCGGCTGCGCAGTTCTTCCACTTTCGGGGTGTAGCCAAAGTCCATGATCGACTCCTCGATTCCGTTCGTTCGGTTCGGTCAGAAGGCCGAGACACCGCCGTCGACGGCGACGGCCTGCCCGGTCAGATAAGTGTTTTCCTTCGCGCACAGCGTCAGCATCGTCGCGACGATTTCCTCGGGCCGGCCGAGCCGCTTCATCGGCGAGCCCTGCGCGAGAAAGTCCTGGCGGTCGCCGATGTCGCTGTCGGTGACCATCGGCGTCGTGCTGTAGAACGGGCACACCGCATTCACGCGAATGCCGTGGCGCGCGTATTCGATGGCCGCCGTCTTCGTGAGCCCGACCACCGCATGCTTGGACGCCGCGTAGGCCGCCAGCTTCGGCGCGCCGCCGAGCCCGGCCATCGACGCGACGTTCAGGATCACGCCTGCGCGCTGCGCGAGCATCTGGCGGATCTGGTGCTTCATCCCGAAGAACACGCCCTTCGCGTTCACCGCGAAACTCAGGTCGAGATCGGCTTCGTCCGTATCGATCAGCGCCTTCATCGGCGGTGCGATGCCCGCGTTGTTGATGCCGACGTCGAGCCGGCCGAAACGCTCGGCCGCCGCCTGCACCAGCGCGGCCACCTCCGCCTCGACGCGCACGTCGCAGCGCTGCGCGATCACGTCGGCGCCGGCCGCGCGCAGCGGCGCGGCCACGCGTTCGAGCGCTTCGCCGTTCAGGTCGCCGAGCGCGACGCGCGCGCCCATCGCGGCCAGCTCGCTCGCGAGCAACGCGCCGAAACCGCTCGCGGCGCCGGTGATCATCACGGCTTGCCCGGCATAGCTGTCGATCTTCATCGCGCGCTCAGATCGTCAGGCCGCCGTCGACGACGATGCATTCGCCGTTCGTGTAGCTCGCCGCGTCCGACACGAGATACAGCACCGTGCCGGCCATTTCGCGCGGCTCCGCATGGCGGCGCAGCGGGATCTTCCCCATCCAGGTCTCGTAGATGTCCTTGTCGGCGAACAGCGCACCCGCGAACTTCGTCTTCGTGAGACCCGGCAGCAACGCGTTCACGCGGATGCCGAGCGGCCCGCATTCCTTCGCGAACGCCTTCGTCATGTTGACGACCGCCGCCTTCGTGATCGAGTAGATGCCCTGCCGGTCGCCCGGCTGCAGCGCGTTCACCGACGCGGTGTTCACGATCGCGCCGCCGCCATGCGTCTTCATCAGCTTGCCGGCCTCGACCGACATGAAGAAGTAGCCGCGGATGTTCACGTCGACCGTCTTCTCGTACGCGGCGAGATCGGTATCGAGGATGTGCCCGAAATACGGGTTCGCGGCCGCGTTGTTCACGAGGATGTCGAGGCGGCCGTGCTTGCCGCGAATGTGCTCGAACGTCGCGGCGATATCTTCGAGCCGCCCGACGTGGCAGGCCAGCGCCTCGGCGCGGCCGCCTGCCGCGACGATCTCGTCGGCCACGGCCTGACAGTCGTCGCGCTTGCGGCTCGACACGATCACGTGCGCGCCCTGCTCCGCGAGCAGTTTCGCGATTTCCTCGCCGATGCCGCGGCTCGCGCCCGTCACCAGGGCGATCTTGCCCGTCAGGTCGAACAGATTCGTTGCCATGTTGCTGTGCTCCTCCATTGATGTGGTGTCCTGCCGCTGCCCGGTGAAACCGGCCGCTTCAGCGATGCGCGTCGATCACGCCGACGGCCAGCTCGGCGAGCCGCCCGGCCATCGCGCCGACGCGCAGCGCCTGCTCGCTCGACGCATTGCCCTGCAGCGCGCGCGCCTTCACGCCCTGCGCGATCGACGCGAGCCGGAAGAAACTGAACGCGAGGTAGAAGTGCCAGTCGCGGATCGGCTCGATGCCGCGCAGTTCGCAATAGCGCGCGACGATCGCCGCTTCGTCCGGCACGCCGAGTTCGGCGCGATCCTGGCCCGCGAGCCCGCGCACCTGCCCGCCGGACGGCAGCCGCAGGCACATGCAGAGATACGCGAGATCGGCGAGCGGATTGCCGAGCGTCGACAGCTCCCAGTCGAGCACGGCCTGCACGCGATAGCTGTCGCGCGCGAACATCAGGTTGTCGATCCGGAAATCGCCATGCACCAGCGTCGGCCGGCCCGTGTCGGCAGGGCACGCCTTCGGCAGCCAGTCGATCAGCGTTTCCATCGCGTCGAGGCGCTCGGTTTCCGCCGCGCGGTACTGCTTCGTCCACACGCCGATCTGGCGCTCGAAGTAATTGCCGGGGCGGCCGTAGTCGGCGAGGCCCACCGCATCGACATCGACGTCGTGCAACGCGGCCATCGTCTGCAGCAGTGCGTCGTAGCATGCCGCGCGATCGGCCTTCGGCAGTTCCGGCAGTGCGGGATCCCAGAAGATCCGGCCGTCCTCGTAGCTCATCACGTAGAACAGGCTGCCGATCACGTCGCGGTCTTCGCAGAGGTGATACGGACGCGCGACCGGCACCGCAGTGCCCGACAGCGCGCTCAGCACGCGGAATTCGCGGTCGACCGCATGGGCGGACTTCAGCAGTTCGCCCGGCGGCTGGCGGCGCAGCACGTAGCGGCCGCTCTTCGCGTGCAGCAGGAAAGTCGGATTCGACTGGCCGCCGGCAAACTTCTCCGTGTCGACCGGGCCTTCGAAGCCCGGCACGTGCGCTTCCAGATAGCGCGTGAGGCGGGCTACGTCGAGTTGCTGGGTAGGGTTCGTCATCGTCGCGATCGTTCGTGGGTCAGCCGTAGGTTCGCAGCGCGTGTCGTTCGGGATCCTCCAGATGCGGGATGCCGTTGAACGACGCGAGGTGGAACGCATCGGCATTGAAGAAAAACTGCGAAAGACTGCTGTTGCGGATCTGGAGGTTCAGCGCGATCGCGCTCGACGGCGGGGCGGCCAGCACCTGCTGCACGGTGACCGCGATCGGGCCGCCGGAGCTCACCGCCAGCACGCGCTGGCCGCCGCCGTGGCGGATCGCCGCGCGGGCCTCGGCCACGCGCTGCTGGAAGTGTGCCCAGGTCTCGGGGGCCGACTCGCCGAGCTTGTCTTCCGACCAGAGCTGCAGCACCTGCCGGAGCGCGCGGAAATGCTCCTTCATCGAGCCGGCCGCGAGGCGGGCGATGTCGGGGTAGTCGTGCGCGGCGGCCGCGAACAGACCGTGGAAGTCGTATTCGTTCAGGCCCGGGTGGCGGTCGACGGGCGCGCCTTCCCGGCCCATCCCGCGCAGGATCGCGTCGACCGTCTGCGCGTGGCGGTTCAGCGTGCCGCAGATCACGCGGTCGAATGTGAGCGCTTGCTGCGCGAAGTATTCGCCGAGCCAGACGCCCTGCCGCTCGCCCGCCGCGGACAACCGGTCGTAGTCGTCCGTGCCGAAGGACGCCTGCCCATGCCGTACCAGAAAAAGTTCAGCCATCGCATGCCCGCCAGATCAGAAGGATTCAGCATAGGGGGCAGGGACGCATTTTTAAACTTTATTTTCTGAATCCGGGGGTATTCATTTTGTGAATTCACTCCGCTCCGGACCTTGCCGCTGTTCGGCGCGCGCCGTCGCGGCACGCGCATTGCTCCCATCGCCCTCGGCGGGAGAACCGCAAAGTCAAATCCGTTCCAGGAGGGGTGCGATGCTCGGTACTATCCTAATCATCATTCTGATTCTCCTACTCATCGGTGCATTTCCTGCATGGCCCCACAGCCGAAGTTGGGGCTATTGGCCGTCGGGCACCGTCGGGCTGGTCGTCCTCATCGTCGTGATACTGGTGCTGCTCGGCCAGATCTGAGGCAACAGCGCGCCAGCCGGGCAGGCAGAGGCCCGCATGAAACAATGGCGACCGGCCCTGCCGGCCATACCCGAACGTGCCCATCCCGACACCGGGATGGCCGGCAGTCGATTCCCCGGCATGACGCGCACCGCGCTTCATCGATCATCATGATCCGCGAGACCCACACCCCATGACCTCCGACAGCGAAACGAAGCCGGACCAGGCGCCAGATGCGGACGGGTGGTGCAGGTTCGACGATCCGTCACGCGAGTGCGATACCCATCACGCCCGCATCCAGGCGGAACTCGAAATCGAAATCCACCCCGAGCATCCGTTCTACCGGCGCAATCTCAAAGTGATCGCTCACGCACTGGGTTGCGACGACGTGATCTGCACCCACGTCGACGAGCCCGGCCGCTATTCGGTGCTGCATCTCACCTGGGGCGGGCGCCCCGAGATCGGCACCTGCCCCACCATCGATTTCGACGGCGACAGGCACGGTGTCGCGCAGTATTTCGACTATTCATAGGTGAGTTGCGGCGGCTTCCGTTTCCAAGGGTCGAGAAGCGGTGTGCTACCGGATCGTGCGCTGCATGACGATCACGTCGCCGGAAAACCTCGGATTCACAGTGCGACGAATCTCGTCGAAACCTTCGCGCTGCCAGAAGGCCTGGGCGCGAGGATTGGTCGAAATGACGGCCAGTTGCGCGGTGCGGTAGCCCCATTTCCTCGCCATGTCGAGGAGCAACCCCAACGCGGCCTTGCCGTAACCGCGCTGCTGATGCGCTTCCGAGAGCAACAGCAGACCGATCCACAGGCAGTCGTCGTCCGGATAGGCCCGGATGACATCCGCGCAGCCGATCATGTGCTGGTCGACGCACAACCCGAACACCGATTTGTCGGCCGCCGCCTTGGCGGCAGGCTTGCCGTCGAAAAAATCGTCGACGTCTTCCTCGGTCGGCAAACGGCCTTCGACGCATTGCGTGTACGAAGGTGCTTCAGTGAAGACACGCCAGACGTCGGCACGGTCGCTGGCCGACTCGCCGGAAAGCGGGTGAAGGATGAGCATCAGCATCGGATGGCCGCTGGAGACAGGAGAGCCGATTTTAGGGCGAACGGCTTTCCTTATGCGTTACGCCTCCGGAACACACCGCCGCCCGCTTGCACCCAGCCTCCGCGCCCGCCGCTGCCCACCCCGCTCGACACACGATGACCGACGCCCTCAACCCGAACTATTTCGAATCCGTCGCCGCCAGTTTCGACAAGCAGCACGCGATGCGTCTGATCCAGGCCAGGATGCCGCTGATCGACGTCGGACGGACCGAGATCCACGTACCGCACTGGCAGGGCATCGAGCAGCAGCACGGCTTCGTCCACGGTGGCGTGGTCGGCATGATCGCCGATTCGGCCGCCGGCTACGCGTCGATGACAACGGTGGCCGCCGATGCGTCGGTGCTGACCGTCGAATACAAGATCAACCTCGTCGCGCCTGCCGCGGGCGACAAGCTGATCGCCCGTGGCGAGGTGATCCGGCCGGGGCGAACGCTGATCGTGACCAAGGCGGAAGTCTTCGCAGTGACCGGCGACAAGGAAACGCTGTGCGCGGTCATGCAGCAAACCATCATGGTGATGCACGGGAAGAGCGATCGCGTGTGACGCGCCGGCGACATGCGACCCCGTCGAATCGCGAGTTGACCGAAAGGTTTCGGCCAGGCCCCGCCTTCGAAGCAATCCGCCGGCACACGCCGGCGCGCACCGCCGCCCGACCTCCGCTCGACGGCGTTTCCCATGCGGTAGTATGGCGACTCGATGGAAACCCCGATGGACTCACACGAATGGCCCTGCCTGATCTCCCGCCCCCTTCCAGCGCCGGCCAGGACGCCCAGGCGCTCGTCCTCATCGCAGAAGACGAACCCGAGATCGCCGAGATCCTGACCGCCTATCTCGCGCGCGGCGGCCTGCGCACCGTGCACGCGGCCGACGGCCGCCGCGCACTGGAACTGCACCTGCAGCTCAAGCCCGACCTCGTGCTGCTCGACGTGCAGATGCCGCACGTCGACGGCTGGAAGGTGCTCGCCGAAATCCGTCATCGCGGCGACACGCCCGTGATCATGCTGACCGCGCTCGACCAGGACATCGACAAGCTCACCGGCCTGCGCATCGGCGCCGACGATTACGTGGTGAAGCCGTTCAATCCCGCCGAAGTCGTCGCGCGTGCGCAGGCGGTGCTGCGCCGTTCGATGGCCGGCTCCCGCCAGGAAGAACAGCGCGTGCTGCGGGTCGCGCCGTTCGAGATCGATCTCGAACGCCATGAAGCCACGCTCGAAGTGGGCAGCGAGCGGCACACGCTCGTGCTGACGCTCACCGAGTTCAAGCTGCTCGCGCAGCTCGCGCGCGCGCCGCGGCGCGTGTTCAGCCGCGCCGAGCTGATGGCCACCTGCCTGCCGGAAGGCGACGCGCTGGAGCGCACCGTGGACAGCCACGTCAGCAAGCTGCGCAAGAAGCTGGACGACCTCGGCGTGCAGGGCGTGCCCGTCAGCGTGCGCGGCGTCGGCTACAAGCTCTGGAGTTGACGTGAAGCTCGATGGCCTGAGCCGGCAGATCGCGCTGACGATGGCCGGGATGGTGTTCGGCGTGACGCTGCTGATGGTGCTCACCGCCATCCTCTTCTACTACGTCGCGTTCAACTACTGGCCCGCGCATTTCAACACGAAGGACTGGCTGCCGACCGCGCCGGAATGGCTGTGGCTGATCGCGACCACGTCGGTCGGCCTCGTGCTGTCGGTCGCGGTCGCCGTCAATCTCGCGCGCCGCATCCTCGTGCCGCTCAATTCGGTCACGGACAGCATCCGCCGCGTCGCGCGCGGCGATCTCGGCGCGCGTGCCGTGGCAGGCGACCGCTCGCTGCATGAAGCCGCGCTGCTCGCCGACCACTTCAACGCGCTCGCCGACGAGCTGCAGCGCGTGACCAACGAACAGGCGATCTGGAATGCCGCGATCGCGCACGAGCTGCGCACGCCCGTCACGGTGCTGCGCGGGCGCCTGCAGGGGCTCGCCGAAGGCGTGTTCAAGCCCGACGAAGCGCAGTTCCGCAGCCTGCTCACGCAGGTCGAAGGGCTGACGCGGCTGATCGAGGATCTGCGCGTGGTCAGCCTCGCGGATAGCGGCCATTTGAGCATCCAGATCCGCGACGCCGACCTTGCCGCCGACGTGCGCGCCGTGGTCGACGTGTTCACCCATACGCTGCAGGCCGCCGGCCAGCAGCCGGTGCTCGATCTCGACCCGCGGCCCATGCGCTGCGACCCGGTGCGCATCCGTCAGGCGCTGCTCGCGTTGCTGGAAAACGCACGCCGCCACGCGGTGCCCGGCACGATCCGCATCCAGACGCGGATCGAAGCAGGCATGTGCCGGCTGCGCGTCGAGGACGACGGCCCCGGCATCCCGGCCGATTTCGCGCCGCACGTGTTCAAGGCCTTCCGGCGCATCGACGAGTCGCAGCCCGGCGGCAGCGGCCTCGGGCTCGCCGTCGTCGCGGCGATCGCCCATGCGCATCAGGGCGAGGCCATCTGCGTGCCGACCGGCGCGGGCGGCACGCGGTTCGAAGTACAGTGGCCCGACAACCTCGTGCCGACGCCGGACCACGCGCGCTTTCCGGCTTGAGACGTCGGCTTCACGTCGCTTTTACGTCACCTTCAACCGTCACGCGCCCGGTTCGCGCCCGACCTGTTCGAGCGGCGGGTTGAACCCGAGCACCGTGTACTCCCGGACGGACACGGTTCCTTTCCCCGCCGCGCCCTGCACGACGACCGCGCGCACCGCGCCGGCCCGGTCGAATTTCAGGCGGGTGCCGAGGGTCGCGTTGCGCAGCGCCTCCACTTCCTCGATCCGCGCGATCGCCAGCTTGCGCACCGCGCCGGACACGTACACCGGCAGGAACACCAGCGCGATGAAGATCGACACCGCGTCCTTCGAGGCGGTATCCAGCACCGGCTGACCCGACATCACGAGCGACAGCGAGGTCGCCGCGACGAAGATCGCGAGCACGGTCGCGCCCACGCCGAGCGACGAGAACCGTTCGGCCGCCTTCTTCATGCGTGCCTTCACGAGCGCGCGCGTGGTCGCGGACGGCACCAGCCATTCGCGCTGCGCGCCGTGGTATCCGGCGAAGCCGAGGAACAGCGTCGCGACGGCGCTGACGCCGATGCTGGTGTACAACGCGTCGAACAGCATGCAGATGAATTCGAGCACGAACACGATCACCGGCGGCCACAGCAGCAGACGGAACGAATAGCCGTCGCGGCCATGCCCGCGGATCCACCATTTCACCGGCGGCAGATCCCAGAAGCGGCTCTCGCGATGGAGTGAAAGTTCTTCGTCGTCGGTCAATTCTTCACCTGTGGTGCTCGGTTGCGTCGTGTGCGGCTGATGCAGATGATGCGGCTGATGCCCCTGAAACGGGAATGAATACCTGGGGTTATCGATTGATCCCAAAGATTCATTAGACAGTGTCTCCGCCGCCGCGCGATGCTGGCCCGGCCAGTGAACGCGGCGTCATTGCCACGCCGCGCACGAGAATGGAGTGAGACACATGCCTAACGACCACCGTCAACGGCGCCACACGCTGTGGCTGCTGTGCGCGCTTTCGTTCATCCTCTACGTCGACCGCGTCAACCTCGCAACCGCGGCCGGCGCGATCAAGGCCGAGCTCGGCCTGTCGAACACCGAACTCGGCGTCGCATTCTCCGCGTTCGCGTATTCGTATGCAATCTGCCAGATCGGCGGCGGCTGGATCGCCGACCGGTTCGGCGCCCGCATCACGCTGATCGGCTGCGGGCTGATCTGGGTCGTGTCGACCTTCACCACCGGCTTCGTGCACAGCCTCGGGCTGCTGTTCGCCGCGCGCCTGCTGCTCGGCATCGGCGAAGGCGCGACGCTGCCCGCCCAGGCCCGCGCGATCACCCACTGGTTCCCGCGCGAGCGGCGCGGCGTCGTGCAGGGCTTCACGCATTCGTTCTCGCGGCTCGGCAACGCGGTCACGCCGCCGATCGTCGCCGCGCTGATGACCTGGCTGTCGTGGCGCGCCGCGTTCTTCGTGATCGGCGCGGTCACGCTGGTGTGGCTCGCGTGGTGGATCGTCGGCTTCCGCGAACATCCGCTCGGCGACGAAGCCGGCAACGATCGCCCGCGCGCTGCCCGTGCCGTGCCGCCTGCCGGCCCGACGCCGTGGGGGCCGCTGTTCCGCCGGATGGCGCCGACCATCTTCGTCTACTTCTGCTACGGCTGGACCGCGTGGCTGTTCTTCACGTGGCTGCCGACGTTCTTCCTGAACGGCCAGGGCCTGAACCTGAAATCGACCGCGCTGTTCGCATCCGGCGTGTTCTTCGCGGGCGTGGTGGGCGACACGCTCGGCGGCTGGCTGTGCGACCGGATCTACCGGAAGACCGGCAACCTCGCGCTGTCGCGCCAGAGCGCGATCGTCGCGAGCTTCGTCGGCGCGCTCGCGTGCCTGCTGCCGCTCGCGGTCGTGCATTCGACGGCCGGCGTCGCACTGTGCCTGTCGGGGTCGTTCCTGTGCCTCGAACTGACGATCGGGCCGATCTGGGCCGTGCCGAGCGACATCGCGCCAACCCACGCCGGCATCGCGAGCGGGATGATGAACGCGGGCTCCGCGATCTCGGGGATCCTGTCGCCGATCCTGTTCGGCTATCTCGTCGATCGCACGGGGAGCTGGACCGTGCCGTTCATCGGCTCGGTCGCGATGCTGCTGATCGGCATCGTCGCCGCGCTGCGGATTCGCCCGGACCGCTCGTTGGCGGAATCGATGTCGGCGCTCGCCGACGCGCCTGCGGCGCCGTCGGTGCGCTGAGGCGGTTCGCTTCGGGTTCGTCTGCCTTATCCGTCTCATAGGCGGCGCCATCGCGCTTCACTGCGTTCCGCGATGGTGGTGCATGACCGACTCGGCTTGCTCGGCTTGCTCGGCCGGCTCGGTTAGCTCGGTTAGCTCGGTTAGCTCGGTTAGCTCGGTTAGCTCGGTTAGCTCGGCTGATCCGGATGGCTCGGCTGGCTCGGCTGATTCGGCCGGCCCGGCTGGTTTGGCTTGCCCGGCTGATTCGGCTTGCCCGGCTGATTTGGCCTGATCGGCTGATTCGGCCACCGCGTCTGATTCGGCCAGCGCGGCCTGCGCGGCTGGCTCGGCCGCCTTGGCTGGCAAACCGCGCCGTTACTCGCCGCCGTCATCTCCGGCTCCTTCGCGATGAAACAGCGCAAGAAACTGCTGCGCGGGGATGCTCAGCGGCCGGTCGCGCCGCACGAGGCTGCCGTACGACGGCAGCTTCTGTTCGAGCGTGTAATCGACGATCGCGACGAGCCCGTGCTCCGCATTGCGCCGCGCCACCGTCAGCGGAATCACGCCGAGCATCGTCGAACGGTCGACGAGGTTCATCGTCGTCAGGATCGACCCCGTTTCGACCAGCCCGCGCGGCATCGGCTGGTGCCGCGCGCGGAACTCGCGTTCGACGACCTCGCGCGCCGGGCTGCCGGCCGGCTGCAGGATCCACGTGTAATCGAGCAGCGCGTCGAACTCCACCGGCCCCGCGCCCGCAAGCGGATGGTCGCGGCCCGCGATGATCGCGAGCGCCTCGTCGTCGACCACGCGGAAGTCGCAATCGGTCCCGACGTGGCGCCCGATCACCACTTCGAGCACGCCTTCGCGCAGCTGCGGCATCAGCCGGTCGCTCGTATCCACCGCGATGTCGATCGCCAGCAGCGGGTAACGCGCCTTCAACTGCACCAGCGCCTCGGTGAGCCGCCCCGGCGACGCCGCCATGATGCTGCCGATCGCGAGCCGCCCCGCGCTGCCGAGCTGCAGCTCGCCGAGCTCGCGATTCAGCGCCTCGACACTGCCGCGAATGCCGCGGAAATAGCCGAGCACGCGCTCGCCGGCCGGGTTCAGCACGAGCCCGCGCCCGACGCGATCGAACAGCCGCTGGCCGAGCGCGCTCTCCAGTTCGGCCAGCATCTTCGTCGCGGCCGGCTGCGTGAGGCCCATCTGGTCGGCCGCCGCGCGCAGCGTCGAGCATTCGTCCACGGCCAGCAGCAGCGCGATCTGCCGCATGCGCAGCCGGTTCAGCAGCTGCGGGGTCGAGTCTCGTCGGTCGATCGAGCCCATCTCTGATTACTCCAGGTTATCGATTCATCAAGAGTTTTCAATTTACCGACTCATTCCGTCTACCTAGCATCAACCCCATAGACAAACGGCCAAGCGCCGCCACCGGAGACACCGCATGAACACCCCCTCGCCCGCCGCCGCCCTGCCCGTCGTCGCGCTGACGCTCGGCGACCCCGCCGGCATCGGCGCCGAACTGATCGCGAAACTGCTCGCCCGCCCCGACGCCACCGCCCGCGCGAATCTCGTGCTGATCGGCGATCGCTGGCTGTGGGAAGCCGGCCAGCGCGTCGCCGGCATGACGGTCGACGTCGAACCCGTCGCATCGCTCGCCGCCGCGCGCGGCCGGCCGTCCACCGCGCGCCCCGCATTCGTCGCCCTCGACACGATCGATCCGGCCGACGTCACGGTCGGCCAGCCCGGCGCGGCCGGCGGCCGCTCGACGCTGACCGTCCTCGACCTGTGCCTCGACGCCGCGCTCGCCGGCGACATCGACGCGATCTGCTTCGCGCCGCTGAACAAGTACGCGATGAAACTCGGCGGGCTGAAGCACGAGGACGAGCTGCACCACTTCGCCGAGGCGCTCGGCGTGACCGGCTACTTCTGCGAATTCAACACGCTCGGCGAGCTGTGGACCGCGCGCATCTCGTCGCACATTCCGCTGAAGGATGCGCCGGGCTACCTGAGCATCGAGCGAATCGAACAGGCATCCGAACTGATCTACCGGTCGCTGCTCGCGAACGGTGTCGCGGCGCCGAAGGTAGCGATCGCCGCGTTCAACCCGCACGGCGGCGACGGCGGCAGCTGCGGCCGCGAGGAAATCGACATCATCGAGCCGGCCGTGCGCCGGCTGCAGTCGCGCGACTGGCCGACCGACGCGCCGTTCCACGGCCCGTTCCCCGCCGACACGATCTTCCTGAAGGCGCAGGCCGGCGACTACCAGGCGATCGTCACGATGTACCACGACCAGGGGCAGATCGCGATCAAGCTGCTCGGCTTCTCGCGCGGCGTGACGGTGCAGGGCGGGCTGCCCGTGCCGATCACGACGCCCGCGCACGGCACCGCCTACGACATCGCGGGCCGCGGCACGGCCGACGTCGGTGCGACCTGGCAGGCGCTGCAGATCGCGTGCCGGATGGGCGCCGCGCGCCGTACGCAGGCCGTTTCCGCCTGACCCGACGGCCACGCCGGCCGACCGCCTTTCAACACGAAAACATCACACCGAACTCCGGAGACACCCGATGAAGATCCGTTCCGTCCGCGCCCGCGTATTCCAGTGGAAAGGCAAGACCGTCCCGCCCCAGGGCAACTTCTGCTCGAACGCGATGGACCTGCTGTACGCGCCGCAGGAAACGATGAGCACGTTCCGCTTCCATTCGTGGACGGTCGTCGAAGTCGAGACCGACGACGGCATCGTCGGCCTCGGCAACGTCGCGCTCGCGCCGCATGTCGCGAAGGTGATCATCGACCAGTACCTCGCGCCGCTCGTGATCGGCCAGGACCCGTGGGACTACGAATACCTGAACCAGCGGATGTATCGCGCGACCCACGCATGGGGCCGCAAGGGCATCGGCATGGCGGCGATCTCGGCGGTCGACATCGCGATCTGGGACATCCTCGGCAAGAGCGTCGGCAAGCCCGTGTTCAAGCTGCTCGGCGGCCGCACCAAGGAAAGGATCCCCTGCTACTACTCGAAGCTCTACCGCACCGACCTGAAGGAGATGCAGGACGAGGCGCAGCGCTACCTGAAGGAAGGCTTCCGCGCGTTCAAGATGCGCTTCGGCTACGGGCCCGCGCACGGGCAGCAGGGCGTGACCGAGAACCTGAAGTCGGTCGCGGCGATCCGCGAGGTGATCGGCTACGACAACGACCTGATGCTCGAGTGCTACATGGGCTGGAACCTCGAATACGCGAAGCGCATCCTGCCGAAGCTCGAGAAATACCAGCCGCGCTGGCTGGAAGAACCGGTGATCGCCGACGACATCGACGGCTACGCGGAGCTGAACCAGCTCACGCGCATCCCGATCTCCGGCGGCGAACACGAGTTCTCGCTGTACGGCTTCAAGCAGCTGCTGGATCGCAAGGCCGTGTCGGTCGTCCAGTACGACACGAACCGCGTCGGCGGGATCACGATGGCGCACAAGATCAACGCGCTGTGCGAGGCGTACAGCGTGCCGGTGATTCCGCATGCGGGCCAGATGCACAACTATCACCTGACGATGAGCACGCTCGCGTCGCCGATGAGCGAGTACTTCCCGATGTTCGACGTCGAAGTCGGCAACGAGTTGTTCTATTACATCTTCGACGGCGAGCCGGTGGCCGAGAACGGCTTCGTGCAACTGCGCGACGACGTGCCGGGCCTCGGCCTCACGCTGAAGACCGAATTCCTCGACCAGTTCGACATCGTCGAGTGAGGGCCGCCATGAACGCACGCTATCAGGGCGTCTTTCCGGTTGTGCCGACGATCTTCGACGCAACCGGCGCGCTCGATCTCGACGGCCAGCGCCGCTGCCTCGAGTTCATGATCGACGCCGGCTCGCAGGGCCTCTGCATCCACGCGAACTACTCCGAGCAGTTCGCGCTCGGCGACGACGAACGCGACCTGATCACGCGCGCCACACTCGAGCACGTCGCGGGCCGCGTGCCGGTGATCGTCACGACGTCGCACTTCAGCGCGCGGATCTGCGCGGAACGTAACCGGCGCGCGCAGGCACTCGGCGCGGCGATGGTGATGGTGATGCCGCCGTATCACGGCGCGACGTTCCGCGTGCCGGAAGCGCAGGTGCGCGCGTTCTTCCGCGAAGCCGCCGACGGCCTCGACATTCCGCTGATGATCCAGGACGCGCCCGCGAGCGGCGTCGCGCTGTCCGCGCCGTTCCTTGCGTCGCTCGCCCGCGAGATCGACGCGGTGTCGTACTTCAAGATCGAGACGGCCGGCGCCGCGTCGAAGCTGCGCGAGCTGATCGCGCTCGGCGGCGACGCGATCGAGGGGCCATGGGACGGCGAGGAAGGCATCACGCTGCTCGCCGATCTCGATGCCGGCGCGACCGGCGCGATGACGGGCGGCGGCTATCCGGACGGGATTCGCCGGATCACCGACGCGTATTTCGCCGGCCGTCGCGACGAAGCCGTCGAGCAGTACGCGCGCTGGCTGCCGCTGATCAACTACGAGAACCGCCAGTCGGGCTTCCTGACCGCAAAGGCGCTGATGCGCGAAGGCGGCGTGATCGCGTGCGACGCACCGCGCGCACCGTGGCCCGAGCTACCTCCCCAGGTGCGCGCCGGATTGCTCGACGCGGCGCGGCGGCTCGATCCGCTCGTGCTGCGCTGGGGGCGCTAGGCGCGAGGCACCCGACATCGGTTCACACGTGCAACGCCGCAGGGCGTTGCGCATCGGCGCGTCACGGCGTGACAGCGGTCCACCAGAAGACCGCCGCCGCCATCACCAAGATTGGAGACACCATGACCCTGTTGAACCCGGCCACCCCGGCCTACGAAGCCGGCGAAGCCATTCCGCGCCGCCGCTGGCTGCGCGTGATCCCGCCGCTGCTGCTCGCCTGCATCATTTCGTACATGGACCGCGTGAACATCGCGTTCGCGATGCCCGGCGGGATGAACGCCGATCTCGGCATGGACGCGACGATGGCCGGCCTCGCCGGCGGCATCTTCTTCTTCGGCTACCTGTTCCTGCAGATTCCCGGCGGCCGGCGCGCGGCGCTCGGCAGCGGCAAGACCTTCATCGCATGGTCGCTCGTGAGCTGGGCCGTGCTGTCGGTGCTGACCGGGCTCGTCACGCATACCTGGCAACTGCTGACGCTGCGCTTCCTGCTCGGCGTGGCCGAAGGCGGGATGCTGCCCGTCGTGCTGACGATGGTCAGCCACTGGTTTCCCGACCGCGAACGCGGCCGCGCGAATGCGAGGGTCATCATGTTCGTCCCGCTCGCCGGCATGATCACCGCGCCGCTGTCCGGCTTCATCCTCGCCGCGTACGACTGGCATCACCTGTTCTTCAGTGCGGGCGCGCTGTCGCTGCTGTGCCTCGTCGTGTGGCTGATGTTCGCCGACGACGGCCCGGAGACCGCGCGCTGGGTGTCGCCGCGCGAGAAGGCCTACATCCTCGACGCGCTGCGCGAAGAGCAGGAACGCAAGCGCGCGGCCGGCACGCCGGCTGCCGCGTCGTTCGGCGAGCTGCTGCGCAACCCGACGATCTGGCTGCTGATCGCGATCAACTTCTGCTATCAGGTCGGCATCTACGGCTATACGATGTGGTTGCCCACCCTGCTGAAAAACCTCACGCACACCGGGATGGGCAAGATCGGCCTGCTCGCGATGCTCCCGTATGTCGCGATGGTGATCGGGATGTTCGTCACGTCGTATTTGTCTGACCGAACCGGCAAGCGCCGCCTGTTCGTGCTGCTGCCGCTCGTCGGCTTCGCCGCGTGCCTCGCGCTGTCGGTGCTCACGCATGCGTCTATGGCCGTGTCGTTCGCGTTCCTGATCGGCTGCGGCTTCTTCCTGCAGGCGGCGGCCGGCGTGTTCTGGGCGATTCCGCCGAAGCTCTGCAGCGTCGAGACGGCCGGCAGCGCGCGCGGCCTGATCAACGCGCTCGGCAATCTCGGCGGCTTCTGCGGCCCGTATGCGGTCGGCGTGCTGACCCAGCACGTAAGCGCGGCGGCCGGCGTGTACAGCCTCGCGATCACGCTCGCGGTGGCCGGCCTCCTCGCGCTGACGCTGCCGAAACGCTGCGAGGACTGAAAACGGATACACGAATACGCAGGCTTGCTGACGAATCGACGGAGACCCCACCATGAACGACATCCTGTTGCTGGTGCAGAAATGCGCCCACACCTTCAGCTTCTACGACCTCGACACGAAAACCGCGCTCAAGCACGTCGTACTGCCGAACTTCCCGCACGAGTTCACCGTCGACGTGAACGAGCGCTTTGCGTACGTCGGCATCTTCGGGATCGAGACCGCGTGGTCGCGCGGCCATGACGGCGATCACCGGATCGCGGAGATCGATCTCGTCGAACGCACGCACACGCGCATGCTCGACCTGTGGCCGTACTACCGGCCGCATGGGATGGCGAGCGACCGAGACGGCCGGCTGTATGCGATGAGCGAGGCGCACGACATGCTGCTCGTGTTCGACGAGCCGACCCGACAGCCCGTGCCGAACATGGCCGTGCCGTCCGGCGGCGTGAAGACGCACCTCGTCACGCTCACGCGCGATGCAAGCCGCGCGTACGGCGTGCACCTGCTGTCGAATACGGTCACGCAATTCCATCCGCGTGACGCGACGGTCGCGCCGCGCGCGGTGATGCCCGGCCCGCGCCCCGAAGGCAATGCGCTGTCGAGCGACGAACGCACGCTGTTCGTCGCGAATCGCGGCGACGATACGCTGGTCGAGATCGACACCGACACGATGACCTGCGGCCGCCGCGTGAAGACGCGTAGCGATCCGAACCGGATCTACCGCACGAGCGCGCCCGACGGCCGCGACCTGCTGCTGCTGACCAATTCGGGCGAGCGGTCGATCTCCGTGTTCGATGCGCGGCAGCTCGAGGAGATCGAACGCATCGCGCTGCCGGCGAACCCGACCGCGCTGTCGTTTCATCCGTCGCGGCGCGTCGCGTACGTGTCGTTCCAGGACGACTACGTGCGCAAGCTCGATCTCGATACGTGGCGTTTCGTCGGCGCATTGGCGACGCTGCGCGAGCCCGATGCGTCGTACGTGCTCGCCGGCGCGCGCTGACATGCACGACGCGTCGTCGCTCGACGGCATGCCGGATGCGCTCGTCGATGCGCATCACCACCTGTGGCGGCTCGATGCCGGTGCGCACTATCCGTGGCTGCAGGAGGACTACGATCCGGCGCGCTTCATGTTCGGCGACTATACGGCGCTGTGCAGCGACTTCGGGGTGGACGAGCTCCGGCACGCAGTGCAAGGTGCACCGATCGTCGCGAGCGTGCATGTCGAGGCCGAGCGGGCGCACGACGAGGCGCTGGCGGAAACGCGCTGGCTGCATGAAGTCGCGGAGTCGTACGGGTTGCCGTCGGCGGTCGTCGCGTGGGTCGACCTGCTCGCGGGTGACGCGGATGAGCGGCTTGCCGAGCAGACCGCGTGGCCGCGCGTGCGTGGCGTGCGCTTCAAGCCCCGTACGGCCGCCGCGCCGGATGCGTCCGTCGACGGGCCGGGCACGCTGCGCGATCCGCGCTGGCCGGCCGCGCTGGAACGCCTCGCCGCGCATGGGCTGTGCTGGGATCTGCGCGTGCCGTTCTGGCATCTCGAGGAGGCGGCTTCGATGCTCGCCGGTGCACCGGATGTCGACGTCGTGCTCGAACATGCGGGGCTGCCGTGGGATCGCTCGGATGCAGGGCTCGCGCACTGGCGGCGCGGCATGGAGGCGCTTGCCGCCCTGCCACGCGTCACCGTGAAGATCTCCGAACTCGGCTTGCGCGATGCAGAGTGGAACGACGCTGAGAACGCGCGGATCATCCGCGATACGATCGCGATCTTCGGCGCGCGGCGCTGCCTGTTCGCCAGCAACTTTCCGGTGGCCGGGCTGCGTGTGTCGTATCCGGCGCTGCTGCGCACGTTTGCTCGTGCGATGACACATCTCGACGACGCCGCGCGCCGCGCGATCTGGCATGACAACGCAGTGCGGGTGTACCGGATCGCGCTCGACACGCAGCAAAGGCCGGCACGCGGATGAAGCCGCGCGCGATACATGCACCGGCTCAAGCGCGATAAATCGGTAGGCAGCAAAATTTGGCGTGGCGTAATCGTATTTTCGCCAGTTAAAAGGGCCGGTCAGTGCATCGACCAGCCCGGCCATATACGATCACTGCCCCGCGGCAGCCTCGATCGCGTCCGTGTCCCACTTCCCACGTCGCGTTGCCTCGGCCAGCATCCCCAAGGTCAGAGGCCGCCGTTCCGGGTGCCGGAGGCGCTTGACGAACAGCCCGATAAGTGACGACAGCAGTTCCTGACCTTCGGGGCCAAAATAGCGCCGGTACGGGAATCCCTGGGCGTCGACGCCGAATGTCTCTGCCCACCTGTCGATGAATTCCACCCCATCGAGGCCCGTGACGCCGAGATCCTGCTCAAGCCGGGATTCCGGCTGCAAGTTCAGCTTGCCGCCGAGCAGCGGCCGACCGAGTTCTTCGCGTGTGAAGGCTTCCAGGCGTTCCCAGGTATCGTCTTTCATGGTTCAGAGCACCCGGTCCTCGGGCTTTACGATTCGGTTGTAGGTCGACACGGTGTTGCGCATGATCAGGTAGGCGTCGCGAGCCAGAAACACCTCACCCAGAAACACCTCACCCACGACGGGGACCGCCCGACCGACCCACGCGCCGAGGCGGCGAGTGAAGGCGATCCGAATACCGGACAACCCGACACCCGTGATCATCGGCAGGCGAAACGGCAACGTTTGAGGAAACAACTTCCGAGCGGCAACGGAGGCGACGGACGTGCCCGGCGTAGCGCCTGCGAACTTGCCCGGGACTGGGACGTCAGCCTGACCGAGAAGCATCGCTGACGCAGCGGCCAGATCGTCCAGGCCGAGCTGCTTGCGTGTCTCGTCGAACGCGACCAAGGCAAAGATGTCGACGGGCCGTAAATCCTGTCAGGTGCCGTAGTTGTACCTGTTTTCACTCATTCATTTTTCTCCTGATCCGGCAAGGACGCTGCTCTCTCAGCGGGTGCCCCCTGCGAAGGCGACACTTTACCGCATCGCCTGGAACAGCCCGGCCGGCGCAGGTGCGCATGGCAGCCGCCATCTGCTCGTACTCGCCGAACGGGAAAGCGACGCCGTAGCCCGCGGCCTGCCAGTAACCCGGATCGCGGCAGAAAAGCGCGTGCGGCCGGTCGTAGCGGCTGATGCAGTCACGCCACGACACGCGGATAGCTCGAGCCGTCCCGCCCCTCCCGCCGGCCGGATGCCCCACTCCACCACCACATTTTGTGCATCGCACGACCAACCCTGAGCAAAAAGTATCGGTTGGCGTTTTCTTTTGATGTGGTGCCCGCATCGCCCCCGTCTCACCATTGTTCCTGCCGTCATCGACGGCATTCGAACAAGCAGAATCAAGGAGACACGGGTGAACAAGATGCGAATCGTCGCAGCCGGCTTGCTGCTCGGCGCCTGTCTGCCGGGCGTCGCGGCCGCGCAAACCTGCAAGGTGCCGACCCTTCGGGTGCTCGCGCAGAAGAGTCTCGGCCTGTCGGTCATGGAGAAATCGCTGGCCGACTACGAGAAGAAGAGCGGCACCAAGGTCGAGATCAGCTATTTCGGCGAGAACGACCGCCGCGCGAAATCGCGGCTCGACGCGTCGACCGGCGCGGGTTCCTACCAGATCTACTACGTCGATGAGGCGAATGTCGCCGAATTCGCGTCGGCCAACTGGATCGTGCCGCTCCTCAAGTACTACCCGAAGGAATACGACTACGACGACTTCCTGCCCGGCCGCCGCGCGGTCGCGAGCTACAACGGCGTCGCGTACTTCGCGCCGCTGATCGGTGGCGGTGACTTCCTGTTCTACCGCCGCGACATCCTCGACGCCGCGCACATCCCGGTGCCGAAGACGCTCGACCAGCTCGTCGCCGCGATCAGGAAGCTCAACGCGCCGCCGAAGCTCTACGGCTGGGTCGCGCGCGGCCAGCGCGGCTCGGGGATGAACGTGTGGCGCTGGTCGCCGTTCATGCTCGGGATGGGCGGCGCCTGGACCGACAAGGGCGGCCAGCCCGCGTTCAATTCGCCGGCCGCCGTGAAGGCCACGCAGCTCTACAGCGACCTGTTCAAGTTCGCGCCGCCGGGCGCGGCGACCTACGACTGGAGCAACGCGCTCGAAGCGTTCCGCTCGGGCAAGGTCGCGTTCATGATCGAATCGACGCCGTTCGCGGACTGGATGGAGGATGCGAGCAAGTCGAGCGTGGCCGGCAAGGTCGGCTACACGCGCCCGCCCGCGCCGCTGCCGTCGGCCGCGTACGGCCACGGCTTCGCGATCTCGGCGGTCGGCGCGAAGGACAACTGCACGCGGCTGGCCGCCGGCCGCTTCATCGCGTGGGCGACCAGCAAGGACCAGGAGCAGGCGCGGCTGCGCAACGGCGTGTTCAGCGACTACAACCGGTCGAGCACGATCGCGAGCCCGTATTTCAAGCAGCACGTCGCGCCGCAGATCCAGGCCGGGCTGAACGACACCAACCCGGTCACGCAGGTGACGATCTGGCGCACGCCGCAGTGGCCGGATATCGGCGACAACCTCGGCATCGCGCTCGAGCAGGTGTTCACCGGCACGCAGACGGACGTGCGCGGCACGCTCGACGACGCAGACCAGTACGCGAAGGACGCGCTCGAACATGTCGCTCGCAAATGACGGCGCCGGCGGACGCGCGCTCGGCGTCCGTCCGGCCCCTTCCCCATCTTCCGCCCGGCGCGGCCGCGCGCGCCGCGACCGCACGAGCCTGCCGTGGGTGTTCCTCGCGCCGACGCTCGCGCTGCTCGCGGTCCTGAGCCTCGTCCCGACGGTCGCCGCGATCAACCTCGCGCTGCGCAACCGCGTGCTGCGCTATCCGGACAGCGAATACGTCGGCCTGCGCAACTTCATCCGGCTCGCCTCCGACCGGCGCTTCCTGAACGCGATCGAAGTGTCGGTGCTGTGGGAAGTCGTCACGGTGGCCGGCGCGGTGCTGGTCGGGATCGCGCTGGCCGTATTCCTGTTCGAGCGTGTGCACGGCCGCTGGCGCCGCCTCGCATCGCTGGTGCTGATCATGCCGGTGCTGCTGCCGCGCGTATCGGCCGCGTTCATCTGGAAGTTCATGTACGCGCCGCTCACCGGCATCCTGAGCTGGTTGCTCGGCATGCTCGGGATCGAGAACACCGCGTTCCTCGCCGATCCGCATCTCGCGCTGTACGCGGTCGCGCTGGTCGACGTGTGGCAATGGGGGCTGTTCTTCGCGGTCGTGATCCTGAAGCTGCTGGAGACGCTGCCGCCCGAGCCGCTCGAAGCCGCGCGGCTCGACTACGCGACGACGTGGCAAGTGCATGCATACATCGCGCTGCCGATGCTGAAGGCGCCGCTCGTGAGCCTCGTGTTCATCAAGATGGTCGAGTCGCTGCGCTCGTTCGACCTGATCTACGTGATGACCAAGGGCGGCCCCGGCATCGCGACCGAGACGCTCGACCTGTACGCGTACCAGCAGGGCATCGGCCTCGCCGGCAAGGTGTCCTATGCGTCGGGCATGGCCGTGCTGATGATGGTCGCGACCACGCTCGTCTTCACGCTCATCTGGAAGAGGGTCAACAAATGGGACGACTGATGGCCCGCCGCGGCACCGCCGCGACCGTTTCGAACCTGTCGACCGTCATGATCGCCGGCGCGATCCTGCTCGTCGCCGCGTTCCCGCTGTTCTGGGCCGTGCTCAATTCGCTCAAGCACCTGCTCGACATCGTCACGCCCACGCCGCGCTTCATCTTCACGCCGACGCTCGCGAACTACGAGCAGGTGCTGTCGAGCCTCGAGGTGCTGATCGGGCTCGGCAACAGCATCGCGATCGTCGGCGCGGCCGTGCTGATCGGCGCGGTGCTCGGCGTGCCGGCCGCGTATGCGATCGCGCGTTACCCGATACGCGGCAAGCGCGACATCCAGTTCTTCCTGCTGTCGCTGCGCTTCCTGCCGCCGGTCGCGGTCGCGCTGCCGCTGATCGCGATCTGGGTCGATCTCGGGCTGTACGACACGAAGCTGTCGATGATCGTCACGTACCTGCTCGTCACGCTGTCGACCATCACGTGGCTGTCGATCCCCGTGTTCCGCCGGCTGCCGCGCGAGATCGAGGAAGCCGCCGCGCTCGATGGCTACGGCCCGTACGCGGTGTTCTGGCATATAGCGCTGCCGGTGTGCGCGAGCACGCTGCTCGGCGGCATCGTGTTCAGCTTCGTGCTGGTGTGGAACGAACTGATGATCGCGCTCGCGCTCACGTCGTCGCGCAGCGCGACGCTGCCGGTGGTCGCGTCCGCGTTCACGTCGCTCGGCCAGGAAGTGCCGTGGGGCGTGATCAACGCGTCGACGGTGCTGCTCGCGCTGCCGCCGCTCGTCTTCGTCGGCATGCTGAGCCGCCTGCTCAATTCGATGGTCAAGGGAAAATAAGGAGAACACGTTGAAAGCACTCGTACTCGAACGCACGCGCGAGCTCGCGCTGCGCGATATCGACCTGCCGCAAGCGGTCGGCCCCGGCGACGTCCGGATCAAGGTGCATACCGTCGGCGTCTGCGGCAGCGACGTGCATTACTACGTTCACGGCGGGATCGGCCCGTTCCGCGTCGACGCGCCGATGGTGCTCGGCCATGAAGCATCCGGCACCGTCGTCGAGACCGGCGCCGGCGTCACGCACCTGCGCGTCGGCGACCGCGTGTGCATGGAGCCCGGCGTGCCGCGCCTCGATTCGCCCGCGACGCTGCGCGGGCTCTACAACCTCGATCCCGACGTGCGCTTCTGGGCGACACCGCCCATCCACGGCTGCCTGACGCCGTTCGTCGTGCATCCGGCCGCGTTCACGTATCGGCTACCGGACAACGTGTCGTTCGCCGAAGGCGCGATCGTCGAGCCGCTGTCGATCGGCCTGCAGGCCGCGAAGAAGGCCGCGATGAAGCCGGGCGACCTCGCGGTCGTGATCGGCGCCGGCACGATCGGCGCGATGACGGCACTTGCCGCGCTCGCCGGCGGCGCCGCGCGCGTGATCCTCGCGGACGTCGTGCCCGACAAGCTCGCGCTGTTCGCCGGCAACCCGGCCGTCACGACCGTCGACGTGCGGACGCGGCCGCTGGCCGACGCGGTGGCCGAAGCCTCCGGCGGCTGGGGCGCGGACGTCGTGTTCGAGGCGAGCGGCAGCGCGAACGCGTATGCGGGCCTCGTCGACCTGATGTGCCCGGGCGGCTGCGCGGTGCTGATCGGGATGCCGGTCGCCCCGGTGCCGCTCGACGTGGTCGCGCTGCAGGCGAAGGAAGGCCGCATCGAATCGGTGTTCCGCTACGCGAACATCTTTCCGCGCGCGCTCGCGCTGATCGCGTCCGGCGCAATCGACGTGAAGCCGTTCATCTCGCGCACGTTCCCGTTTTCCGAAGGCGTGCGCGCGTTCGAGGAAGCGGCGAGCGGCCACCCGCGCGACGTCAAGATTCAGATCGAAATGGATTGAGCCATGGCCCAGATCACCTGCAAGGCTTTGTCGAAGCACTACGACGGCGGCCCCGCCGTGCTGCACCCGCTCGACCTCGAGATCGCCGACGGCGAATTCATCGTGCTGCTCGGCCCGTCCGGCTGCGGCAAGTCGACGATGCTGCGAATGATCGCCGGCCTCGAGGCGATCACCGGCGGCGAGCTCGTGATCGGCGACGCGGTCGTCAACGACCTGCCGTCGCGCGAGCGCAATGTCGCAATGGTGTTCCAGAACTACGCGTTGTATCCGCACATGACGGTGTACGACAACATCGCGTTCGGCCTGCGGCGCCTGAAGGTGCCGGCCGACGAGATCGACCGCCGCGTGCGCGACGTCGCACGCATCCTGAGCCTCGACGCGCTGCTCGACCGCCGCCCGCGCGCGATGTCGGGCGGCCAGCAGCAGCGCGCGGCGATCGCGCGCGCGATGATCAAGACGCCGGCCGTGTTCCTGTTCGACGAGCCGCTGTCGAACCTCGACGCGAAGCTGCGCACGCAGTTGCGCGGCGACATCAAGCGGCTGCATCGGCGGCTGAAAACGACCACGCTGTACGTCACGCACGACCAGCTCGAGGCGATGACGCTGGCCGACCGCGTCGTGCTGATGCGCGGCGGCCACATCGAGCAGATCGGCACGCCGGCCGAGCTGTACGGGCAACCGCACACGGTGTTCGCCGCCGGCTTCGTCGGCACTCCGGCGATGAACTTCGCGGACGGCACGATCGAGCGCCTCGGCGCGAACGTGCTGCTCGACTGCAACGGCGCGCGCTGGCCGCTCGCGTCGCCGCGCTTCGCCCGGCTGCACGACGGCCAGCAGGTGAAAGTCGCGATCCGCCCGAACCACCTGCGGCTCGTCACCGAACCGGATCCGACCCCGGGCACGCTCGCGCTGACCGGCACGGTCGAACTCGTCGAGCTGCTCGGCGCCGAGGCGCTCGTCACGCTGGACTGGAGCGGCCAGCCGTGCGCGGCCCTCGTGCCGGCCCCGATGGCCCCGGCGCCGGGGGCCGTGGTAGCGTTCCGCTTCGACGAAGAAGCCCTGCATCTGTTCGACGCCGGCACCGAGCGCAACGTCACGCTGCCGGACGCGAACCCGATCGCGCACGCGGCGCCGCCGGCGGCCGCGACGCGCACCACGCCGCCCGCCGCGACGGGCTGGTCGATGTCCCGTTCGTAGCACGCCGGCACGCCCCCGACGGAGCACACGATGAACCCGGATCTCGAGATCGTTCCCACCCACCGCGACGAATCGTTCCGCGCGTGGATCCACGACTATCCGCACTCGGTCGCGAAGTGGCACTTTCATCCCGAGTACGAGATCCATCTGATCCAGTCGTCGCACGGCAAGATGTTCGTGGGCGATCACATCGGCGATTTCGGCCCCGGCAACCTGATCGTCACCGGGCCGAACCTGCCGCACAACTGGGTCAGCGAACTCGCCGACGGCGAACGCGTGCCGTCGCGCGACGTCGTGCTGCAGTTCTCGCGCGACGCGATCGAGAAGATGGTCGGCGCGTTCAGCGAGCTGCAGCCTGTGATCGAGCTGATCGACGATGCGGCGCGCGGCGTGCAGTTTCCCGACCGCGTCGGCCGCGACGTCGCGCCGCTGATGCTCGAACTCGCGAACGCGCACGGCTGCCGGCGCGTCGAGATCCTGATGTCGCTGTTCGACCGGCTGTCGTCGTGCCGCGAGCGGCGCGTGCTCGCCGGCCCCGGCTACCGCAGCGACGCGCAGCACTACATGTCGTCGACCATCAACCAGGTGCTGTCGTACCTGCAGCAGAACCTGCCCGGCATGCTGCGCGAGACCGATGTCGCCGCGTTCGCCGGGATGAGCGTCAGCACCTTCACGCGGTTTTTCCGCCGCCATACCGGCTCGTCGTTCGTGCGCTACCTGAACCGGCTGCGCATCAACGAGGCCTGCGAGCTGCTGATGTTTTCCGACCTGACGGTGACCGACATCTGCTACCGGGTTGGCTTCAACAACCTGTCGAATTTCAACCGTCAGTTTCTCGCGATGAAGCAGGTGCCGCCGTCGAGGTTCCGCGCGCTGCACCGGCTCAACGAACCGCACGGCCGCGACGACGCGCCGCCGCTTCGGCGTGCGCCGCCGCGCGCCCCAGACAGGATGCTTCACACGTGACATTTCTCGGCATCGATCTCGGTACGTCCGAGGTCAAGGTACTCCTCACCGATTCCCGTTCGGTCCCGCTCGCGACCGGCTCGGCCGCGCTGTCGATCAGCCGCCCGCATCCGCACTGGTCGGAACAAAGCCCGCAGGCGTGGTGGCACGCGATGCTCGATGCGATCGCGGCGGTGCGCGCCGCGCATCCTGCCGGCTTCGCCGCGCTGCGCGGCATCGCGCTCTCGGGGCAGATGCACGGCGCGACGCTGATCGATCGCGCGGACCAGGTACTGCGCCCCGCGATCCTGTGGAACGACACGCGCGCCGGCACCGAATGCGTCGAACTCGAAGCGCTGGTGCCGGAATCGCGTGCGATCACCGGCAACATGGCGATGCCCGGCTTCACCGCGCCGAAGCTGCTGTGGCTCGCGAAATACGAGCCCGCCGTGTTCCGCGCGGTGCACAAGGTGCTGCTGCCGAAGGACTACCTGATCTGGCGCCTGTCCGGCGAATTCGTGTCCGACATGTCCGATGCGTCGGGCACGCTGTGGCTCGACTGCGCGCGCCGCGACTGGTCCGACCGGATGCTCGCCGCGACCGAGCTGTCGCGTGCGCAAATGCCGCGCCTCGTCGAAGGCAATGCTCCGGCCGCGCAGCTGCGCGACACGCTGCGGCGCGAATGGGGCATCGCGGGGCCCGTGACGATCGCCGGCGACGCCGGCGACAACGCGGCGTCGGCGATCGGCATGGGCGTCACGGGTGCCGGCAGCGGCTTCCTGTCGCTCGGCACGTCGGGCGTGCTGTTCGCCGGCAACGACCGCTTCGCGCCGAACCCGGATGCGGCCGTGCACGCGTTCTGCCACTGCGTCGAAGGGCGCTGGCACCAGATGAGCGTGATCCTGTCCGCTGCGGCGAGCCTCGACTGGCTCGCCCGCGCGCACGGCACCACCGCGGGCGAGCTGGCCGCGCGCGCCGAACGCGCGGCGCCGGTGCGTGCGCCGCTGTTCCTGCCGTATCTCGGTGGCGAACGCACGCCGCACAACGACGCGCATGCGCGCGGCGTGTTCTTCGGGCTGTCCAACGAGCACGCCGCGGACGACCTCGCGTATGCGGTGATGGAAGGCGTCGCGTTCGCGATGGCCGACGGCTACGACGCGCTGCGCGCGGCCGGCACGACGCTCGACGCGGTGTCGTTCATCGGCGGTGGTTCGAAGAGCGCGTTCTGGGCGCGGCTGTGCGCGAATGCGACCGGGCTCGCGATGCAGCGCCATGCGGACGGCGCGGTCGGGGCTGCACTGGGTGCCGCGCGGCTTGCACGCCTCGCCGCGACGGACGACACGCTCGCGGAAGTCTGCGTCGCGCCGCCCGTCACGGAGACGGTCGCGCCTGATGCTGCGACGGCCGATCTGCTGGCGGGGCGGCTGGCGCGCTATCGGCGGCTGTATCACGCGCTGCGCGACGAGTTCGCGGCCGCCGACTGACGCGCGGCGCGGCCTGTGTCTTCATCAATTCGCGCGCGATCGCGCTTGACCCGGCCCTTGGGATCGCCTTTATGCTGGTCGTCACGAATCGACGACCCGAAGGTGACCCATGAGCGATGTCACACGCGGCCTGAGCGCATCGGAAGCCGCTACGCGGCTCGGCGTATCGGTGAAGGCGCTGCGGCTGTATGAGCGGCAAGGACTGGTCACGCCCGGGCGAACGCTGGCCGGATATCGCGCCTACGGCCCGGACGATCTGGCGCGTGCGGCCGAAGTCGCGGCGCTTCGCGCGCTCGGCTTGAGCCTGGCTCAGGCCGCGAACGTGCTGGGAGGCGACGCCCGCAGCCTGAGCGACGCCCTGGCGACGCATGAAGCGGCGCTCGGGCGCGACATTCAGGATCTGGTCGGCAAGGTCGACAAGGTTCGCGCGATCCGCGCCGATCTCGCACGCGGCCGCATGCCCGACGACGGCGAATTGACGCGTCTGCTCGCTCCGGCCGCCGCGGGCGTTGCGTTCAGCCTTCCCTGGCCGTGGGACGGCGAATGGTTCGAATTTCGCGATATCCGTCCGCTGAACTACATCATCGGTTCGCTGGGCAGCGGCAAGACCCGTCTCGCGCATCGGCTGGCCGACGCATTGCCCGGTGCCGCGTTCATCGGGCTGGACCGGCTGGAAGACGGCGGCGCAGCTGCCTTCGCCGCGTTGCGGGCCGATCCGGCGCTGAAGGCGCGGGTCGAACGCACGTCGGCATGGCTCGCTGACGAAGGTGCCACGGCGTCTGCGGCGCTGACCGTGCTGCTTGCCGGCCTCGAGGCGGATGGCGCCGGCGCCCGGGTCGTGGACATGATCGAACAGGATCTCGACCAGCCGACGCAGGCGGCGCTGATTGCGTGCCTTCGCCAGCGTGCCAGAGCCGACGGCATGCGGCCGCTGTTCATGCTGACCCGCTCGTCGGCGATGCTGGACCTGTCGGCCGTCGGACCCGACGAAGCGATCATTCTGTGTCCCGCGAACCATAGCCCGCCGGCCCGCGTCGCACCGTACCCCGGCGCACCGGGCTACGAAGCGGTGGCCACCTGTCTTGCGTCGCCTGCCACCCGCGAACGGATCGCGCGGCTGCCGGAGGCGGGGTAGCGGCATCGCTGCGGATTGGCGTCACGGTCGACGATGGCCGGCGTGTGCGGCTCGGGCAGCCGATGCCGTAGGGCGACAGAGTATGGGCAGCAGTGTGTGCAGAAAATCAGCGACTTACGTCCAGTCGCGCCGCCGGTGCCGGGACGGGGGCGGGGCGTCAGAGTTAGTGCAATTGGTCTACTGCGGCGCCTAACGAGTGGCATTTCGTTGTGCGCGATTGACTGCTGCCGCCCCGAAGCGAACGTTCAGCCTACTCGAACATGTCGGCTACCGCGGCTATTTCACGGCATCGATTGTCGGCAATCGTCCCTGGATAGCCCAGAACCACTGACGGCAGATTACGCGGTGGCCGATCTCCGGTCATTGCTTCTATAACGTTCAATCCTCCGCCGTTAGTTCCACTGTGCTATCTTGGATTCGACATACAAATTTGTGTCGATCCGACGGCGGCACTGAGCGAGAGAAAAATCGAAAATGTTCTGTCGGTTCTTCCATCTCCAATAGAACGGAAATAGATTTTATCTTGTGTTTATTGGCAAGAAGTAGCAGCGTGTTTCTCAGCCCCCCCTCCTCCGCCTCCTTGTTCTCTTCTTGAGATTTTGCTCCGAAATATTTTATTATAACATTTTCGATAATTTTACCTTCCTCCTTTACGCCAATCTCGTCGATCATAGAATTTGCGACAGCGTAGCGAAGCGGACTATCGCTAGCCTCGGTTATAGACGTTACCTTAAACAAATTATAATAAACGAAGTAATCGTACTCTTCATTGGGAACTCGATACACCATGTCCGAAAATCCACGGTGAATGCGATTTAACGGCCTCGTCGCTGGATTTTGTGTTGAACCGACGTAATGTACCTCGGTATCTATGCCGAGATCGATACCGCACTGAAGCAGAAAATCGTGTATGGGCATCGAAACTTTTTCAACATCCGAAACAAAGATCGTTATCAGTCGTTCGGAAACTTCGACGCGTGGCTTGATCGCCTTGCCGCTCTGATAATCACGTATCTTTGTTGTGACCTTTATTGGCTTATCGCTTCGGCCGATCGTTACGTAAAAATTCAATCGACTTCCAAAAAACGAATATCGAGGTTTTCGTTTCATGGAAAATCTAACCCTTTTCCGCGCACCAAGAAAATATACAAATCTCTTGTCGATTTGCGACTTCAATACTGCCTGCAAGTTCTTAAAATAATCCGTTATCTGTTTTTTTACATCAAAGCCATCAGGCGGGTCAATTACCAGGTCATACCAAAACCGATCTGATTTTGAAAGTTCGACTTGCCACTTTTTATCGGCATTTTTGTACGAAGGTTCATTCTTGATGAATTCAAACATTCCACGCGACATGTACGCACCCCGTTTTTATTCGGACACGCAATCGTAGCGGGATTATGTGATTTTCGCTGGGGTACGTGCGTCTGCTTGCCCAAGCCAAACCGATGACTGAAGCAACATCCCAAGCCTGCCGTATACGGGGCCTAGATCGTGACGGATCTGACTGACCTATGAGGTATGAATCCGGACAGCGACGTCACCGGGTGATATCGACAATGCGCAGGACAGTCGCAGTAACTCAGTCAAACAATCGCAAAGCCGTGGCACCAGTCGCACACACTTCGGCGCTCCACGGGTGCGCAATCCACCACACACGGTTCACGCACGCATGAGCCGATACAGGCGCCGCACCAGCGTCAACGCCTGCTGCGCCGACATCAGGTTCGTGAACCCGAGCAACATGCCGGGCGGCATCCGGCGGCCCTGGCTCCACTCATTCAGCGGCTGGATGGAAAACCCCTGCAGCCCGGCCATGCGAGCGACGGCGCGATCGTCGACTGCCGTGCGCCAATAGGCCACCACATGCAGGCCGCCCGCGCGGGGCGGAATGTGCAGCGTATCGCCGAACACCTTGCCCAACGCATCGATCAACCACGCTCGGCGAGTGGCGTACAGCGCACGCATTTTCTTCAGATGGCGCGCGAAGTGCCCTTGCTCCATGAAATCGGCGACGACGGATTGCATCAGCATCTGGCCGCTGCCGCCGAACCAGCCGGCGGTGTCGCGAAAGGCCGCGACCAGCTCCTCCGGAACGACGAGATACCCCAGCCGCAAGCCCGGATACAGCACCTTGCTGAACGATCCGGTGTAAAGCACGCGGTGGTGGCGATCCAGGCTCTTGAGCGCGGGCAGCGGGCGGCCGTGGTAACGAAACTCGCTGTCGTAATCGTCCTCGACGATCCAGGCCCGCTGCTGACGGGCCCAGTCGAGCAAGGCGAGGCGTCTCGGCAGCGACAGCGCGACACCGAGCGGGCTTTGATGGGTCGGCGTCACCACGGCAAAACGTGCATCGGCCGCCCGGCGCTGCCCCGCTTCCACGCACAGGCCGTCGTCGTCGACCGGCACGGACACGAGCCGCATCCCCGCGTGCTCGAGCAGGCGGCGGGCGTGGATATAACCGGGATCCTCGAACCAGCCGGTGTCGCCGGGACGCAGCAAGGTCCGGCAAATCAGGTCCAGCGCGCCGCGATACCCCGCGGTGATGAAAATCTGCCCGGCCGAGCAGTCGATGCCGCGCGACACGCCGAGATAGGCGGACAGCGCGCACCTGAGCCCGTCGTGCCCTTGAGGCGGCGCGTAGTCCAGCGACGGGGTCGCCATCGCCCGCACATGACGCCCGGTGAGCCGTATCCACGGCATGCGCGGAAACGCATCGAGCGCGGGAATGCCCATCTGGAACGGCTTCGGCCCGCTCGCCGTCGAATCGCCGCGCGGCGGTTCGTCCGGCCTGGGCGCCGCGGCGCGCGGCTGCCGGCCATCCGGCAGTTGGGGTGACACGACGGTGCCGGCCGGCCCGTGTGCGACCAGGTACCCTTCGCCGATGAGGATCTGATAGGCCGCTTCGACGGTGCCGCGTGCCAGATTGAGTTCGCTGGCCAGGCTCCGTACCGACGGCACGCGCTTGCCCGGCGCAAGCTTGCCCGTCTCGATCGCATCGCGGAAACGCCGGACCAGTTGCCGATAGACCGGCATGTCGAGATGACGGTCCGGCATCAGATCGTCGATTTTCATGTCCCAGTCAAATAGTCACTTTTTGGACCTTCAGGATACGCCATCCGATTCGTACAGTAACGTACGTTACCGTGGAGCAATCGTGATGCCAGAGATCCATTTGAAACGTGCCGAGACGGACGCGGATTACCGGTCGACGTTCGACGTGATGCGCGAGCTGCGCCCGCACCTGGCCGATGCCGATGCGTTCGTGCGGCAGATGCGCCGCCAGGCCGAACAAGGCTATGTGCTGCTGACCGCACGGCACGGCAACCCGGACGGCGCGGTCGTCGCGCTGGCGGGATACCGTCACCTCGAAAACACGCTGTACGGGCGCTTCGTCTATGTCGACGATCTGGTCGCGACCGAACACGCGCGCGGTCAACGGCTGGGCGAGCGGTTGCTCGATGCGGTGCGCGACGACGCGCGGCAACACGGCTGCCCGCATCTGGTACTCGATACCGGGCTCTCCAACGCGCTCGCGCAGCGTTTCTATTTCCGCCAGGGGCTGCTGTCCCGCGGCATGCATTTCAGTCAGTCTCTACAGGCGCTCTGATGAACAACCTTCTTTTTGTCGATGCCAGTCCGCATGGCAGTCATTCGCTGGGCGCACGCATTGCGCACGAAGCCATCGCGCAATGGCAGGCGGCCCGCCCCGATGCGCGGGTCGTGTCGCGCAGCCTCGGTCAACCCGGATTGCCTTCGCTATCGGCCGACTATGCGCATGCGGTGGTCGCGAGGCAGCCGGATTCCGATCCCGCACTGGCGTACTCCGAACAACTGATCGCGGAAGTGGAACACAGCGACGGCGTGTTGATCAGCACACCGATGCACAATTTCACGGTGCCTGCCGCGCTGAAGTTGTGGATCGATTTCGTGCTACGTATCGGCCGCACGTTCACGGCCACGCCGGAAGGCAAGTTCGGCCTGCTCACCGATCGACCCGTGCTCGTGCTGGTACGCTCGGGCGGCATCTGCACCGGCGCAGCGGCACGGCAGCCCGATTTCCTGACCCCGTACCTGAAGCAGGTGCTGGCCGTCATCGGCCTGTCGACGGTCGATTTCATCTACCTCGAAGGCATTGCGCCGAGCGACGCAGCCATCGATGCGGTACGCGGTCAGTTGGCCGCATCGCCCCTGCTGGCGCGACGCGCGACGGAAACGGCATGAATTCGCCAAGCCCCGGTACGCATGCGTTACCCGATGCGGACCGGGGGCAGCGGATATAAGGCATCCCGGGCCGGGCAGGTCGCCGTCAGGATTCCAGCCGTCCCATCCGGCGCGCCATCGCCGGGCTGACCGCATGCACCGGATCGAACCCGAAGAAGTCGAGCACGTGGCGCGCGACGTCGTCTCGATCGTTGTCCGCGCAGATCATGTGATAGCTGTTCTCCAGCACGATCCCGCGCGCGTCGGGCATCGTTTCCAGCAGGAAATCGGCCGAGCGCAGGCTCGTCAGTTCGTCCTCGCGCGCATGCAGCACGAGCGTCGGGCACGGCGTGCCGGCCGCGGCCTCGAGCACCCAGTCGCGCATCCGGTCGACCTGTCGCACGCACGCGAGCGGCACCCACGCATAGTGGAAATTGTCCTCGCGCTCGAACTTCTTCTTCACGATCGCGCGGATCGTCGCGTTCTTGATGCCGAACGGATCGCCTTCCTCCACACGCATCCGCTCCGCCACACCCGGCACGCGGTACAGCACGTGCCGCAGCGCGCGGTACCACGGCGTCGACCAGCCGTCGATGAACACCGGCGTGGCCAGCAACGCGAGCCGGCCGCGCGCATGCTGCACGCGATGGCACAGCAGCAGCGCGACCAGCGCACCCATGCACATGCCCGCGACATGCAGCGTGTCGTACTCGTTTTCCAGCGCACGATACTGCTCGGTCACCGCATCGAGCCACGCCTCCGCGCGCACGCCGACCAGATCCTCGGGGCGCGTGCCGTGCCCCGGCAGCGTGATCATGTGCGTGTTGGCGCCCGCGCGCCGCATCGCCTTGTGCAGCGAACCGAGATCGTATTGCGTGCCGCCGAGTCCATGGATCAGCAGGACGCCCGTGCGGCCCGTCATGACGTGCGTCCGCTCATTCGTCCGCCGCCGGCCACACGCGCTCGAGTTGCCAGACGCCCGCCACCACCGTCACGTCGACATTCGAATCGAGCAGTGGCGCGCCATGATCGGTGACCGTCTGCGTGCCGCCGTCGCGCTGCACGATGCGCAGCGACAGCGATGCGCGATCCTCGCCCGCGATCTCCGCATCCCAGTAGTCGCGCAGCGCATCGCGGTCGCCCGGCTGCACGCGTTCGAGCACGAGCGGCACGCTCGCGATCTGTGCAGCATCGACGCCGACGCCGAACACACGCTCGACGTCGCCGCTCCACTCGATCCGCCCCGATTCCGGGTCGAGCACGTATGCGATCTGGCCGGCGCTCGCGAGCGCGAGCTCCATGTTGTTCTGCAGGACTGCCGCATGTTCATGCACGCGTTCGCGGGTCGTCTTCAGCGTGCTCACCGCCAGCACCAGCAGCGACGCGACCGCCAGATAGAGCTGCGCCTCGAGCAACGCACTGCCGTAATGCTCGTGAAACGACGCGAACGGGCCGTCGCCCTGCGCGGTCTGCTCGATCACGATCAGCGCGAGCACCAGCACCGACGACGAGCCCGCGCGGCCGCCGAGCAGCAGCGTCACCGCGACGGTGAGGAATAGCGGGATATACGTCAGCGCGAAGCCGGCGCCGGTGCCGAATTTCTGCGACGTGTCGCCGTCGAAGATCACGAGCGCGACGCCCACGACCAGCACGAACGAGACCATGCCGAGCACGAGGTCGAAGCGCTCGTGATCGCCCGAGCGGTGCGCGCGAAAGCGCGACCATGACGCGAGCACCGGCGTGACCAGCAGCACGCCGACGAAATCGGACGCGGCCCACACCGACCACACGTCGAAGAACGGCGCGCCCTTGACCACCGTGTACCAGGCCGCGCCGCCGATCGCGCCGACCACGCCCGCGATCAGGCCGGCGAGGATCACCGAGCGCAGGAAATACAGCCCCTGGAGCGAGAAGCGCACGCGCTGGACGAGCCACACCGCGAGCGCGGCCGCGCCGACCTCGTCGACGGTGAACAGCACTGCGTTGAGCAGGTTGCCGTGTTCGATGCCGCTCAGCGCGAGCTGCCCGACCAGGAACGCGCCGGCCAGCGTCAGCCATTCGCGCATCGGCCGCAGCATGAACGCGCCGACCGTCACGCCGGCCGGCAGCCAGATATAGCCCGTCAGCCGGACGGGGCCGTTGAACTGGTGCGAGATGTAGCCGGTCGCGAGATAAAGCGCCGCCCAGAGCAGCGCGGCGACGAGGCCAGGCCGCGATCGTTTGGTGTCCATCGAGAATCCCTGTGTGCTGCGCCTGCGGTCGGCAGGTGCGCGATGTGCGAATGATATGCGGACGGGGCGGGCCGGGGAATACCGGGGCCGGAAGCGCGTGCGGGCGCCCGCGCGCTGGCGGTTGTGACCGGGCAAGGATCGGAAAAGTTCGGCGTGTGCCGGGTACGGTCGGGACACGTCAGAACGTCGTCTTGGCCGGACGGCCAAAATCGCCCGCGGCCGGTGGATCGCATCTAGCATGAAAGACATCCGAAAGCATGCGCTTCCGGTATCGTCCACGTCATCCGCCCACTTTCCGCATGACCATACGCCATGAAAACCGTACCGGCCCGGCCGATCCCGGCCCCCTCTGCGCCATGAGCCGCTTTCGCGCCACATACGACGGGCCCGCGCTCGAATCGTCGGAAATGGACGTGCGCGAACTCGCGCCCGCGCTGCTTGCCATCGGGGATCTGCTCGACGCATCGACCCGCGCGCTGTGCGGCAATCAGGTGCGCCCGCAGGTGAACGTGCGCGGCAGCTTCAAGACCGGCAGCTTCGGCATCGACTTCACGCTCGCGACCTCACTGCTCGGCCGCATGCGCGACATGCTGAGCGGCAACGAAGGCACGGCGCTCGCCAATGCGGTCACGATCCTGACCGCGCTCGGCATCGCCGCGCCGAAGGCGGGAAAGGGGCTCTTCGCCGTCCTCAAATGGCTGCGCGGGCGCGAGATCCGGCAGGTGCAAATGCAGGACCACACCGCCATCCTGCACGTCGAAGGCGACATCCTCGAAATCGACCTGCCCGTCCTCACCCTGCTGCGCGACGTCGGCGTGCGCCGCGCTACCGAGCAAGTGCTTGCACCGCTCGCGCGCGAAGGCATCGTGGTGTTTGCGGTCGGCACCGATACGGAGATAGTCGAAACGGTCGCCCGGAGCGAAATCGCGTGGTTTCACGCGCCCGAACCCGCCGACTCGCTCATCCTCGACGAGCATTGCAAGATGGCGTTCTCGATCGTGTCGCTCGCATTCAAGGACGACAACAAGTGGCGGCTGTACGACGGCACGTCGACGATTCACGCGGCGATCTCGGATGCCGGCTTCCTGTCGCGCGTGAACAACAGTCAGATCAGCTTCAGCAAGGGTGACGTGCTCGTGTGCAAAGTCCGCATGCAGCAGTGGCAAACCTCGGACGGAGCAAAAACCGAATACGAAGTGACGGATGTGCTCGAACATCGCCCGGCCGGCCTGCAGATTCAGTTGCCGGGGCTTTGACCGGCCCTCCTCATTCGGCAATCATTCGCTGGGGTTCGACCTTCCCGTCGACGCTCCCGCCTTCCCGAACGAACGAGTCCGCCCGATGACACACGCAATCCGCCTGCGCCCGGCGTCTGCCGCCGACCTGCCGTTCCTGCTGACGCTGCGCAAGCTCACGATGACGGAGCACCTGCAACGCGCTGGCATGCCGTCCGACGACGACGCGCACGACCGGCGCATCCGCGCGCATTTCGACGATGCGATGATCGTCTGCGAAGGCGATGAAACCATCGGCTTGCTGAAGGTGACACGCGCCGCCGACGAGTGGCACGTGCACCAGATCCAGATCCTCCCGGCGCACCAGGGCCAGGGCATCGGCGAAGCCGTGCTGAGCGCACTCCTGAACGACGCGGCACGCGCGCACGTGCCGGTGTCACTCAGCGTGCTGCACGGCAACCCGGCGCGGCGGCTCTACGAACGGCTCGGCTTCCGCAGCGAATCGGAAACCGAAACGAGCGCGAGCATGATCTGGCGCGCGTGACGTCCCGCGTTCCGATACCGCCGCATTACTGCGTGATCTTCGCGTCCTTCAGCAGGTTGCCGATCATCTGCGCACTCGCCTTCTCCACCGCAGCCGCCTGCAGTTGCTGCTGAAGCCCCGGCTTCGCGGTCGCGAAACCCGGCACCTGCGTCGGCCGCTTCGCATCCAGCTTCACGATCGCTCGCACGCCATCGACCGGAATCGAATCGCTCGTCGCGGCACCGACCTTCAGTTTCTCGAGCGCCTGCGCGACCGGCAGCGGCAGGCCGGACGTCTTGCCTTCCGTCGCCGGCGTGTGGAAGCTCACCCACGGCAGCTCGCCGCCGGCATCGCGGCTCGGCGCCATGCTGTACTGACGCGCCAGCCCTTCGAACGACTTGCCCGCCTTCAGTTCGCTGAGCACCGTCGCGGCCGTCACCGGATCCTTGACGATGATCAGGCGCGGCTTGTACTCGTTCTTGCCGAGCGCGGCCACGAGTTCGTCGTAGCGCGCCTTGACCTGTTCTTCTGTCACCGGCTCGGGCTTCACGTTGTCGCGCAGGTAAAGCTGCACTTCGGCATTCGTTTTCGCCTGCTGCACCGCCGCCTTGACCTCGGGCTTGTCGGCATAGTTCGCCTTCTCGGCGGCCTGCTGAACCAGCACGCGCGTGATCAGCTGATTCTTGATCGCCTGGCGGATCTGCGGCGAGTCGGGTTGCCCGGACGCGCGCAGCAGCGTATCGACGTCGGCCTGCGTGATCGGCGTGCCATTGACCGTCGCAACGGTCGCCGTGGTCGCCGCCGTCTCTGCATGGACAGTACCGCTCAGTGCGCCGGCCAGCGCAGCAATCAGCAACAGGCGGTTCGGTGTGGGTTTCGTCTTCATCTTTTCGTCACTTCGGCTCAAAAAACGCGGCATGGGAAGCCGCGCAAATGCCCCGGCACTGCAATGCGCCGGCGCAACCAGTCAGTCGATTCGGGTCATCGTCATGAGCACGCGCAGTGCCTGCCGGTGCCGCAGTCATTGTGCCCGTAACCGATTTTCCGCGTCGTGTGGTTGGGGACAGCCGCCCGGCGGGCGGCGAGGCGCGCGTTGCGCACGCCGGTCATTACGAACGCGTGATGTGGAAATTCTGTGGAAGCGGCATGGAAATCCCGCGAAACCGCGATGAATCACGTCATGGCGTCGCGAGCCCGGCCGCCGACCGAGGTCGAGGCGGTCGCGCGTGCGTCGTCAAAGTCAGGGCGTCCAGCGGTACACGGTGATGCTGTTCCCTTTCACGTTGTTCTTCATCACCACGTACTCGCCGTTCGATCGGCGGTAGGCGCGGATGCTGTACATCGCATCGATCGCGCTGCTGGTATCCACGGTCGCGGGGCTCGCGTTGACCAGCGTGGTGTCGAGATTGCCGGTGGTGAGGTTGAATGCGTCGACGTTCGGCCACAGCGGCCCGCTGCTGCTGAACCAGTAGCCGACGAACAGATGGTTGCCCACCGCGTCGATCGATTTCGCGCCGCTGTGCGGCAGCGTGATCACCGGGTCGGGCTTCGTCGTGTTGCCCGCGCTCCAGCCGTGATACACCTCGATGCGCGTGCCGATCGACGTCCAGTCGTTGCTCCCGATGGCGCCCTGCGCGAGCACCATCGTGTCGCTGTCCGCGAGATAGACGATGCGCGTGAGCGGCTGGATGCTGTCGGGCACGCGGGTCGCGACGCCCGGCCCCCACGACGGCTTGCCGCTCGCGTCGAAACCGGTCAGCGGGTAGTGGGTAATCGCGCCGGTCTTGTCGAGGCCGGCCCACACATCGCCCTTGCTGTCGATGCTGAAGCCGCTCGTCACGCGCCGCGTGGTGTTGAACGCGGGGCCCGGGATCGAGCCGTCCGGAATCGCGATATAGCCGTTCGCCGCGTTGAAGTGGAAGAAGTAGAAAATCGGCGGGTTCTGACCCGCCGCGACGAGAATCCGGTTCGCCCCCACCGACGTGAGCAGCCCGAAATGCTCGTCGCGCTGCGTGTCGCTCATGTTGATGCGCGGATCGGCTGGATACGTGAACGGGTCGACCGTGTTCGCGACGAACTTGCCGCCCGCGCTGCCGCTGTACACATGCGTGCCGCCATAGAACAGCGCGCCGTCCGTGACGGGGTCCGGCGCGGCGATCCCTTCGAAGTTCAGCGACTGCAGCGTCCACCGCAGGCTGCCGGTGCTGCTGTACGCATGAATGTCGGTCGCGCCGTTGCGGCCGAGGTCCCAGCTGCCGCCCCATGGATTGTTGAGCACGTAGAGATTGCCGCCGGTGTCCTTGCCGAGCCCGACGATGCGCGTGAAGCGCTGCGCACCGACCTGCCCCTTGATGCCCGTCGTCGTGTCGAGATAGCCGCCGCGCACGCCGAACGTGCCGGCCAGCGCGGGCCGTCCCGACACCGTATAGCGCTTGATGTTCTGGTCGGGGCCTTCGTCGCCCACCAGCAACTGGCCGGCCGTGGCATCGAAAACCAGCGCCGACGGCTGCGACCCGGCCGGCATCCGGATCGTGTTCAGCAGCGCACCGGCCGGGCTGAAGCCGGCGATCGCGCCCGCACTCTTCTGCGCGACCCACACGTTGCCCGCGCCGTCCACCGCGAGCGCGCCCGGTGCTGACACGCTGATGTCCCGCTGCCACGCGCCGTCGGTGGTGAATACGCGCACGCGATTGCCGTAGAAGTCGCTCGCATAGAGCAGCGAGCCGGCCGTTGCGAGCCCGGTGACAACATCGATGCGCGGCTGGTTGGTCGCCGCGCTGACCTGGATGACGCGGTCGCGATACTTCGTCGCGCGGTTGTAGCGCCCCACCGCGCCGCTGCCGTACGTCTTGCCGGGCTGCAGCGCGGCGAACAGCGACGTCGCGTTACCGGTGATCGCGCTGCCCTGGAACTCCGAGTGCGTGCCGATCGAGCCGATGCTCTTGCCGTTCTGGTAGATCGCGACACCGCCTTCGTCCTCGTCCCACATCGACGCCGTATAGATCACGCCTTCGGGCGCGACCCACATCGCGCGCGCGACGTTGCCGACGTGGGCCGCGAGCGTGCCGTACGTATTCGCCAGCCAGTCGGTGGTGTTGCCTGCGTGAACGGCGGGGGTCATCGCGGCGATCGCTGCGGCGAGAAGCGCAGCCTGAAATCGTTGTCTGGCGACCATGACGGATGTGCTCCTGAATGGTGGAACATTCACATGAAGGGCAGGCCGGATGGCTTGAAAACCGTAATGCGTAAATTCTTCCCCTGAATCATCCGGCGCAGTCGGTATTACGTGCAGCATGCGTTCGATAATGCGCAGCGCGAGAATAGCGTTATATAAATCGAAAAAAATTGCGAATCGCTCGCGTCATTGCGATTTTCACGGGTTCGGCTTTGATGGCATTGCCCGTGACACCTAGGCGCGCCGACGGCGAGCGCGACTGCGCGACAGTGAATGGTCACTTACACGTCGAATCGGGGATCGGGAAAATCAGGCTTGCGCGTGTCCGCGGGAATATCGCCGTGTATTCAACGACGACGGATTGAAACGGCGAGCGCCAAGTATCAATCATGGAATCAGGGAAAACGACCGCATTCAAGACGGCATCATCGTCCCAAAACAAATCGCCGGCCTGAATCCGTTTCGAATCCAGGCCGGCGATTATCCACTACCGGAAAGCAGGCAACGCACCCCTATCGCTGCGCTGCCGCATTGCTGCACGTCATGCCGATGCCGAGGTCTCCGGCACCTTCACCTTCATCGCACGGCCATTGTCCGGATCGTTGTCGTCGCGCGGGGCGTCGAGCTGCCCTTCCCACTTCGCGACCACGGCCGCCGCGATCGAGTTGCCGACCGCGTTGGTGGCCGAGCGCCCCATGTCGAGGAACATGTCGACGCCCATGATCAGCAGCAACCCGGCTTCGGGCAGGTTGAACTGGTTGAGCGTCGCCGCGATCACGACCAGCGACGCGCGCGGCACGCCCGCCATCCCCTTCGACGTGACCATCAGCATCAGCAGCATCGTGATCTGCGTGCCCAGCGGCAGATGAATGCCGTACACCTGCGCGATGAACAGCACCGCGAACGTGCAGTACATCATCGAGCCGTCGAGGTTGAACGAATAGCCGATCGGCAGCACGAAGCTCGAGATTTTGCGGTTCACGCCGAAACGGTCGAGCGCGTCCAGCAGCTTCGGGTACGCGGCTTCGGAGCTCGCCGTCGCGAACGACAGCAGGAACGGCTCACGGATCAGCCGGATCAGCGTGAACGCACGCTTGCCGAGGAACGTCACGCCGGCGAGCGTCAGCACGCCCCACAGCAGCGCCAGTGCCAGATAGAAGCTCGCCATGAACTTCGCGAACGTGAGCAGGATGCCGAGCCCCTGGGTGGTAATCGTCGACGCCAGCGCCGCGAACACCGCGACCGGCGCGAACCACATCACTGCGCCCGTCACCTTCAGCATCACCTGCGCGAGATCGTCGATCACGCCGGTCAGGCGCTTGCCCGACTCGCCGAGCGCGGACAGCGCCGTGCCGAAGAAGATCGAGAACACGACGATCTGCAGGATTTCGTTGTTCGCCATCGCTTCCGCGATCGACTTCGGCACCAGGTGGACCACGAAGTCCTTCAGCGTGAAGGCGCCCGTCTTCAGGCCGAGGGATGCATCGGACGCCGGCAGCGGCAGGCTCAGATGGCTGCCCGGTTGCAGGATCGTTGCGGTCAGCAGGCCGAGCAGCAACGACGTGAACGACGCGATGAAAAACCAGCCGAACGCCTTGACGCCGACGCGGCCCACGGCGCTGCCGTCGCCCATTTGCGCAATGCCGACGGTCAGCGTCGCGAATACCAGCGGCGCGATGATCATCTTGATCAGGCGCAGGAATACGTCGGACAGCAACGACACGTAGCCGGCGACCTCCTTCGCCATGTTCGGGTCGGGAAACGCGCTATGACAGGCGTAACCCACTGCGATACCAAGAATCATCGCGACAACGATGTACTTGGTGATGTTGTGCTTCTTCTTCATTAGTAATCCAAATCACAAATCGTATGTTGCTAACGGCTGGCACATCTTTCGCGCCCGGCTACAAATCGAAACCCACGTCTCTCTGGGTGCGACGAGTCCGCCTTTGGCAGTCGCCATGGCGGACAGGGGGGGCATTCTAACGCAAATGGCCGTCCGGCTTTCAAATCTGAAAGTCAAACGGGTTGATCTGCGTCCGGATGCCGTCGAAAAGTCGGGTTTTGTCGCGATCCAGCCCGCTTCCTGCCTGGTTCCTGCCTGGTTCCTGCCTGGTTCCTGCCCGGTCGGCGGGGGTAATCGGGCCGCGTCTCCCATCGCGCAGGCTCGCCACGGTTCACGCGCCGGCGACAGGAACCGTATCGCCAAACTCCCCCTCCTCCCCGGCGGCATCGCACCGCGTGACGACACGGTGAACGATCGTGACACTTGTTCACAAAGATGCGCAGACCTTGACACTACGGTACGTAATGCTTCTGTAATATTTGGAAACGATTCGCGGTGGCGCCCCGCCGGGGCGTCGATGCGCGATCACGCATCGACAACGCGGGCCCCGGTTCGAGTCATTGCTTTCACTAGGCGGACGCGCTTGTTTTCTCAGTAGTCCTGCCTAATGAATGATCGAGGAAAGGCGGCATCGTGATGAACATTCTGTATACCAACTTCCACGGCGACTACGGCGGCGGCCAGGACACCTACGTCCGTGATCTTGCCGCCGCGATGAGCCGGCACCATCGCGTGACCGTCGCGTCACCGGAGGGTAGCCGCCTGTCGCGACTGTTGAAGGACAGTCCCAACGTGGCCATCTTCGACATGGAATTCAAGCCGCGCTGGAACCGGCTGTGCCAGGAAATCCTCCGGCTGCGCCAGTTGATCGTCGCCGAGCGCTTCGACGTCATCCATGTGAACGGGTCCGCCGATCACCGGCAGGTGATGCTCGCGCTGCTCGGCTGCCGGTATCGGCCCGCGGTCGTGCTCACCAAGCACAACACCTACCGCGCCGACAGCTTCGGCAACCTGCTGCGCGCACGCCTCGCCACCGACCACACCATCGCGGTCAGCGACTACGTGGCGGGCATGCTCGCGCTCCGGTCGCCGTACGGGAACGTCACGGTCGTCAAGCACGGCGTGCGCTGGCAGGCCGCGGAACGACTCGCGAGCGATGAAATCCGCCGCCGCAAGATCGCGCTGTTCGGGCCGTCCGGCGCGGACGCGATCGTGCTGGGCAGCAGTGCCGGCACCGCGCCGGAAAAAGGCTGGATGGACCTGATCGCGGCGCTGGGCCGCCTGCCCGAACACGAGCGCGAGCGGTTTCGCGTGCTGCTGGTCGGCGCGGAGCCGACCGCCGAGCAACGCGAGCAGATCGCGCTGCACCGCATGGCCGCGCGCACCGCTTTCACCGGCCGGCTCGACGACGTGCGGACACCGTTCTCGATCATCGACGTGTCGTTCGTGCTGTCGTACCACGAGAGCCTGTCGTATGCGTGCCGTGAAGCGATGGCGCTCGGCTGCCCCGCGATCGTGACGCGCGTGGGCGGGCTGCCCGAGAACGTCGAGCCGGGCGTGGACGGCTGGGTCGTCCCGCCGCGCGAACCCGCTGCGATCGAGGCCATCCTGCGCGCGATCATGCGCGAGCCCGGGTGCGTGCGCGCGATGGGGCGCAGCGCGCGGCTGAAGGGCAAGCGTGAATTCTCGTTCGAACGATTCATCGACGCGACGCTGTCCGTCTATCAGAACTCGATTCGCCACAACCCGTATCGTCGGGTGACATCCATGAGGTCCGTTTAATGGCAATGAATATCTGGAAGAAGTACTGGGACCTGCGCACGCAGGAGTGCCCGTGTGACGTGCACTTCGTCGAATGGCTGGAAGCCGCGCGCCTCAAAGGCATCCGCATCTATCACTTCGGCACCGGCGGCCATCATCATGTCGGCGTGGAATGCGCGCGGCCGCACCTGAACAACACCGTCTTCGGCGTGACGGCGTCGCCGAAGGAATACAAGTCGTACGTCGATCTCGTCACGCGGCAACCGGAGGTGAGCAAGACCTATCTGGCCTATTTCGGCGACATCTATACGAGCAATTCGGACCTGCTGCCGGCGTTCGACGTCGTCACGCTGTTCCATCTGTGCGAATTCCGCGACGAGACGAACAGCCGCTACGGTGCGAAGACCGACGCCGACGTGCTCGACCTGTTCGCCCGCCATACCGCGCGCAACGGCCACCTGCTGTTCTACAAGGGCTCGTCGGCATACCGGAAGGCCGAGCCGATCATCGAGCAATGGGCGGCGAATGCCGATTTCGTCGAAATCGGCGACTTCAAGACCCTGCGGATTTTCCGCAAGGCCGCGTAATTCCCCGTTCTCGCGACCCGCTCATGCTGCTGCCCGCCACGCGCTACCCGATCCTGATGTATCACCAGGTCCGCACGCCGCCGCCACCGCCCGACCGGCTGCGCAGCCTGAGCGTCGCGCCCGATGCGTTCCGCCGCCAGATGACGCTGTTCAAGCGGCTCGGCTACCGCGGCCTGAGCGTGCGCGAACTGCAGCCGTACCTGCGCGGCGAGCGCAGCGGGAAGGTCTTCGGCATTACGTTCGACGACGGCTTTCTCAACGTGCTGACGCATGCGATGCCCGTGCTCGACGCGCTCGGCTTCACCGCGACCTGCTACTTCGTCGCCGGCCGGTTCGGCGGCGAGAACGACTGGGATGCGGCCGCCGATACCGCACGCTCCCCGCTGATGACGTACGCGGACATGCTCGCATGGCGCGATCACGGTCATGAAATCGGCTCGCATACGCTCGATCACGTCGCGCTGTCGCACGTGCCGGCGCACGTGTCGGAGGTTCAGATTACCGAATCGAAGCAGCGGCTCGAAGCGTTGAGCGGCCAGCTCGTCGAATCGTTCTGCTACCCGTACGGCGATCTGGACCCGCGCGTGCGCGACCAGGTCGCCGCCGCGGGTTACCACAACGCGACGACGACCCGGCGCGGCTGCGCCGACGTGTACGACGATCGGTTCCTGTTGCCGCGGATTGCGGTCGCGGGCGGCGTCGGTGCGATGCGGCTCTGGTTCAAGTGTGCGAAGGCGCGGGTTCAGCGGCACAGGTAGCCCCGGCTATGCCGGCCGCTGCCGGCAGAATGCGAGCAGGGGACGCACGGCGCCGTCGAGCGAGCCGAAGATCGAATACGCGGTCGTTTCGTCAAGCGCGGCCCCGAGCCCGGACAGGCACGCCCACGTCAACAGGCCCGGAAGCGACCGCGCAAATGCGAATCCGACGAACCCCGCCGCACGGCAAAGCAGGCCGAGCGTGGTCAGCACGCGGCTGCTGAAGCGATCCGTCGACGCCCCCAGCACCAGCGGCAGCACGCTGGCAACGCTGCCCGCGTCCAGATGGCGCTCCATGTCGAGGAACGCGGCAAGCTGCGGCAGCGATCCGAACACCGACAGATTCACCAGGAACTGGAGGATCAGCAGCATCCGCGTCGACGTCGGCACGCCTTGCGCGATTCCGGTGAGCCAGGCGGCCGGGTTGTTGTGCTTCTGGCGCAACGGGTCGACTCTGTCGCCGGACACTCGGCGATCGCAATCATCCATCATGTTCTCCACTGACGTTCGATGCCGGCCAGACGGAGCATGAAAAAAGCCCCGTCCGTTTCCGGCGGGGCTTGGGGTGGGTTCGATACACTGACCTACGACGCGCGACCTCCTCCCGGCCCGCCATTGGCGGTCGTGGTGGTAGTCGTGGTCGTGACGAAAAGTGCGTTCATGTGAGGAATCTAGTCAACCTGCTGTCGGGCGTCAATACGTCGACTGCGTCGCCGGTCGGACAGGAAGTTCATCGATGTCACGGAAAACGCGTCGGTCTTTCTGATCCCGTGCGGCCGCCGGACCGTACGTCCCGCTCCGGCCATGCGCTCACCGCTGGAACGCCCTGCGCATCTGCGCGCCGGCCACGTCGAACACCTGGCGGGCTGCCGGCGTCACGCCGGCCATATGGATGCACGCATGGATCATCCCCAGCAGCACGACGCAATCGATCGGCATGGTCAGCGGCTCCGTTCCAGGAACGGCAGCAGATGGCCGATGAATGCGTCGGGCGCCTCTTCCATGATGAAGTGGCCGCAATCAGGCACGACCGCGCCCTGCAGATCCCTCGCGTTGTCGCGCATCGTGACCAGCGGTGCATCGCCGGTCGCATGTTCGGCACCGATGGCGAGCACGGGCATCGTCAGCGGGTGCTTCGCCCGCGCCTCATTCTGCCGGATCGTCTCCGGAATCGCGCGGTAATAGGCGAAGCCGCCGCGCAAGCCGCCCGGTGCCGAATACGCGTCGATATACACATCGACGGCCACGCAATCGCGCCGGAACGACCAGCGGTTGAACATGAATTCCAGATAGGCCCGTTCACGTCCCGCAATCAGCGTCTCGGGCAGATCGGCCAGCTGGTTGAACATGAAATGCCACAGGAAGATGTTCTCTTCCGGCGGAGCGAAGATCGACGGCGCGGGCGCCAGCCCGGGGATCACCGCCTCCGTGAGCGCCAGCGACTTCACCGCCTCGGGCCGATCGCTCGCGAGCGCATAGGCCACCCACATACCGACGTCGTGGCCGGCCACCTGGTACACATCGAAGCCAAGCTGCACCATCACGCGATGCAACGTGGCCGCCGTGTGGCCCGTGTCGTAACCCGCAAGCGGCCGGTCGGAATAGCCGGTGCCGGGCGGATCGACCGCGACGGCCATGAAGCCGCGCGCGGCGAGCGCCTGCATCACATGACGCCATGCGTACCAGGTTTGCGGCCATCCCGGAATCAGCAAGACCGGGGTGCCCGCGCCGGCCGTGACGCAATGAATGCGCTGGCCGTCGACGCGCACATATTGATGATCGAAGCGTTGAGCGTCGGCTGACGACGACTGAAGTTGAGCGGACATATCGATGGTTCCTCGCAACGGGGCCGGCTCAGGCGATGCCGAGCATGTCGTGGATTTGCTGTTGATTGACCGCGGCACCGGCGAAGTCGTCGAAGATGCGCTCCGTCACCCGGATGATGTGGTCGTTGATGAACGCAACCCCTTCGCGCGCGCCGTCTTCCTGGTCCTTGAGGCAGCACTCCCACTCGAGGGTGGCCCATCCTGCGTAGTCATACTGAGCAAATTTCGAAAAAATCGCCTTGAAGTCGACCTGACCGTCGCCGAGCGAACGGAAACGGCCGGCACGCTCGAGCCACGAACTGTAGCCGCCGTAGATGCCCTGACGCCCCGAAGGCAGAAACTCGGCATCCTTCACATGGAACATGCGGATGTGGTCGCGGTAGATATCGATGTACGCGAGATAGTCCAGCTGCTGCAGCACGAAATGGCTCGGATCGAACAGCATCTTGCAGCGCGCGTGCTCGCCGACCCGCGCATGGAAGCGCTCGAAGCTGACGCCGTCGTGCAGGTCCTCGCTGGGATGGATCTCGTAGCAGAGGTTGACGCCGTTTTCATCGCAGACATCGAGAATCGGCCGCCAGCGGCGCGCCAGTTCATCGAAAGCCGTCTCGATGAGGCCGGCGGGCCGTTGCGGGAACGGAAACAGGTAGGGCCACGCGAACGAACCCGAAAAAGTGCCCATGTCGGCCAGCCCCAGGCGGCGTGAAGCCCGCGCCGCGAGCGTGAGCCGATCCAGCGCCCATGCGGTGCGCGCGGCCGGATTGCCGCGCACGGCTGCGGGCGCGAAGTTGTCGCACATCGCGTCGTACGCCGGATGCACGGCGACCAGTTGCCCGAAGATGTGCGTGGTCAGTTCGCTGATCGCCAGCCCGTGATCGGCCAGCATGCCCTTCATGTCATCGCAATAGGCCTGGCTTTCCGCGGCCGTCTCCACGTCGAACAGCCGGCCATCCCATGCGGGAATCTGCAGCGCCTTGAAGCCGACGCCGGCCGCCCATTGCGCGATGCTCGGCAAGCTGTTGAACGGTGCCGCATCGTCGGCGAACTGCGCGAGATGGAGACTGGGGCCCTTGAGGGTACGCATGATCATCAACTCCTATTGTTGGTTGATCGACAAAGAATAGGATACGGGAACGGCGCGTGTCAACACGGCGCGCGATAGAATCGGCGCACGATGTGACGACGGACGAAAGGGAAATGGCGGGACGACCGAGAGAATTTGATCGCGGCATGGCGCTGAAACGCGCGATGCTGGCGTTCTGGCGACACGGCTACGAAGGCACGTCGATGTCCGATCTGGTCGAAGTGATGGGGATCGCGTCAGCGCGCATCTATGCCGCCTTCGGCAGCAAGGAAGCCCTGTTCCAGGAAGCCGTGGCGCTCTACGAGCAAGGCGAAGGCGGTTTCGCCGATCGTGCGCTCGCCGAGGAAACGGATGTCCGCGCGGCGGTCGAACGGATGCTGCGCGATGCGGTCGCCGCCTATACCCGGCGCGGCCAGCCGCACGGCTGCATGGTGGTGTCCGCCGCCACCAATTACTCGGCCGAAAACGAAGGGGTCATGGAATGGCTGGCCGCCCATCGGCGCGCCCGCACGCAGTCGATCGCCGAGCGCCTGCAGCGCGCAGCCGAACAGGGGCAGCTCGCGCGGGACACCGACATCAAGGCGCTGGCCGATTTCTATGCGACGCAGCTGCACGGCATTTCCGTTCAATCCCGCGACGGGGTATCGAAAGAGCGCCTGCTCGCCTCGATCGGGCCGGCGATGATGCCGCTCGCGATGGCTATGCGTGACGGGGCGTGAGGCGGCGCGACTGATGGACCCCGATATTCAGAACATGCTCCGCCGCTATCGCGAACGAGAGATCGACCTGCATCAGTTGCGCGTGTGGCTTGACGGCGAAAGAACGCGTGTGGACGCACACATCCCCCGCGGTGAATGGCTGAAACTGAGGCGAGGCAGTGAAGCGCAAAGCAACGGTGCGATCGCGCGTCTGCTTCCCGCGTGCATACGCTGTCTCAGTGTCGGCGAGCCCAAAGCATTCGCGTCACATCATGAGTATCAGCAGTACACCCACCGTCGTGACGCAGCCATCGCAAACGGCGTCCTCTCCGACATTCCGCAACCTCATTTCTCTTCCGAAGGCGCCGATTCGGCAGGCTCCGCGATGTACTGTCGCTGCACCTGCTGCCGCGCGATCTGGGCATTCGTCGAGCCCGAGAAAGCTGAAAACGGTTCATGGAACCGAATCATCTAGGTGCGGCGTCCGAGAAGCGAGAAACACGTCCGACGAAAGATAATCGAAAGAAATATCAACACCCAATAGCCGATAAAATTTCAAAAAATTGCAATCATCGTTTCACTATCAGGCTCTCTTGAAGAGCACGGCTGCCCACCAGGCATTCCATACGATTGAGTCCCACTAAAAATTACAGAACCCCCCTCAATCCAGACGCAATCCAAACCTCCAAATAATTTATATAGATAGAAGAAAATCTATCTAGCAACGTGCCCCTCCGCCCATCCCATTCCCTTAAGAAACCCCTCTATAATTTAGCAAACCAAAATACGATATTGAGGGCCACAAGATGAGCAGCTCGACCAATCCGCCTTTCCGTTTCTCTCTACAGGATTATTCACCTGCCGAACGTCTCGAGGCATGGCAGACCCAGTATTCGATTGCGGAGTTCGCTTTAACCACGCCGATTGACCCGATAATCGACTATCAGTTTATCGGCTACACGCTCGGCAACATCTCGGTCGGCAAATGGACCTACCATCATCCGGGGAACCCGGCCGTTCCGCTCTCGTACGCGCTCAACCGTTCGGCGGCGTTCATTCGGCGGGACGGGATGGACAACTATTCGTTCAACCTGCGTGACGCGGGAAGCGTGCGCGGGGAGATCGACGGACGGCCGGTGTTCGTGCAGCCCGGGGATATCCTCGTCGTCGACCAGGCGCGTCCTTATCACCGTGAAATCCAGGCAGGCGACGCGGTCACGCTGCTGGTCGCGCGCGACATGCTGCCGAGCCTGCCGTCGAGCGTCCACGGCACCATCTTCAGCGGCGGAATCAGCCAGCTCCTCGACAGCTACCTGAGGAGCCTGCTCGACAAGATCGGCACGCTGTCGCAGTCGGAAGCGCTGCATGCCGAGCAGGCGACGCTGAGCCTGGTGAAGGCGATGCTCAGCCCGACCGCGCAAGAGATCTCGAATGCGCGCAACGAGTTGCTGTCGGCCCTGTACGTGAAAATCAAGGAGTACATCCGGCAGAACCTCGAATCGCCGGACCTGTCGCCGGATCGAATCTGCAAGGAAATCGGCATCTCGCGCTCGAGTCTGTACCGATTGTTCGAGCAGGATGGCGGGGTCGCGAATTACATCCGCAAACGCCGTCTGCTCGCGATTCACCGCGCGCTGATGTCGCCCGAGAGCCCGCGTCACCGGATCGGCGATCTCGCATACCGATACGGCTTCAACAGCAACACGCAGCTCAGTCGCGCGTTCAAACTGGAGTTCGGTCACGCGCCGAGCGAGACACGCGTCGTCGCAGGAAGCCCGCAGCATCGCCTGCAACGACACACGGATACCGACTACAACGGCTGGCTCGCGCAGATTCGCTGAACGTCGTGGCGCACACAGCGCACGACGGCCCGGCGTGCGGTGCACCGGGCCGTATGCGCATGCGGCCGAACAATCAGGCGAACGCTTCGACGGCGGCAGCCGTGTCCTCGAAGATCCGATAGTGGCGGATCACGTCGCCCTCGATACGTGCAACGACCGCGAATTCGCTCTTGAAGGTGCGGCCCGTCTTGCGCACGCGATGCTGCATGTAGCCGTACGCGAACACATAGTCGTCGGCTTCGGCCCATTTGCGGATCTCGAACTGCTCGGTCTCGAACTGCTCGACCAGCGTGCCCAGCAGGCGTTCGACACCGGCCTTGCCGACGAAGCGCCCGTAGATCGGCAGGCTCTCGGGGCCCTGCGGCTCGAACACCGTCGCGTCGTCGATCACTGCGAGCGCGCCCGGTACGTCACCGGCGCCGACCTTCGAGAAGAACTGTTGCAGCGGATTGAGTGCCATACAAACCTCCATGAATGGTGAATGGCAAAGCGGGATTGTCGAGACCGGCTCCCGCCGCGATGCCGGTATATCGTCGTGTCGACGGCTAGGATTCGAGCAGCGCGATCTTGCCGTCGACATTCGCCCAGCGGGCCGCGTCGACCGGCGGCAGCTGGCTGCGCGTGATGCTCGGCCACGTCTTCGACAGCGTCGCGTTCAACGCGACGAACGCGTACTGCACCGCCGGCACTTCGTCGGCGGGAAAGATCGCGCCGACCGGGCATTCGGCACGGCACACGCCGCAATCGATGCACTCGTCCGGATCGATGACCAGAAAATTCGCGCCTTCGTGAAAGCAATCGACCGGACACACCTCGACGCAATCGGTGTAGCGGCATTTGATGCAGTTCTCCGTGATCACGTGTGCCATGTTCGGCTCCTGTCGAAAGGCCCTTGCGTCAGGACGACGCCGGCACGGAAACGCACAGCGACGCGGAGGCGAACAGCCGCTCGATCCACTCGCGCGTCTCGTCCGGGCTCGGCGTGCCGATAATTCCCGCAAGCGGGGTTTCGCGCGCCGAGTACGTGACATTCGATGCGAATGCGCGACCCGTCTCGAGTTCGGCCCACGCGAGTACCGCGGGGCTCGTGCGGAACGGCTCGATGCCGGAGAACCCGTGGAAGCGGCCGCCTTGCACGTGATGGCCCGGAAACACGAACCAGCCATGCCAGAGCTGCTGCGCGAACGCGGTGCGCGCCGGCAGGCTGGCCGGCTCGCCGATCAGCAGCCGCAGTTCGACCGACGGCAGGTGGATGCCGGTGGCAAGTTCGAACGTCGCGACCACGTCCGCGCCGCCGACCCGGTTGCCGACTTCGAGAAACACCAGTTCGCCATCCTGCTCGATCGCTTCCAGGTGGAAGCTGCCCGTGTCGATGCGCACCGCGGCCAGTACGCGCTCGACCCAGCGCCGGGCCGTGTCGCTCAGCGCGAAATGGAACGAGCCGAGCGGCTGGCCCGCCGCATAGCCGAGGCAGGTGCCCACATAGCGGCTCGCGGTGACCGCGCGTGGCGTGCCGTCCGCGACGACGCCGTCGAAATGCAGAATCGGGCCGTCGACGAATTCCTCCAGCTGAAAATCCTCGATACCCGGTGCGTCCGAATCGAGCGCGGCGACGCCCGTGCGACGCGCCGCCAACGCATCGAACAGCGCGGCGGGCGTATCGAACACGACGACGTCGGCACTCGACGCGCCGCTGTGCGGCTTCAGCACCGTCTTGCCGTGCCACGGCGTGTGCCCCTGCGCGTCGATCCATGCGCGCAACGGCAGGAAGCGCGGCACGCGCACACCGGCGTCGTGCACCGCCGCCTTCATTTTCACCTTGTCGCGCACCAGCATCACGTCTTCGACCGATTTGCCGGCGATGCCGAATCGTGCCCGCAGCTTTGCCGCGTCGATCAATTCGTACTCCGACAAGGAAATCACGGCGTCGAATCGTTGCGGACGGGCTTCGAGCCACGCACTCGCCTCATCGAACGCGGAGGCGAGGCCGGCCCGCTCGACACGCGAGCAGCGCAGCTCCGCCGGAATCGTGTCGAGAATGTCGCGCTTGCCGAAATACGTGACGTCATGCCGATCGTGATCGATACCGCGCGCATAGTCGATGCGCAGATAGGGCACGCGGTGCAATACGAGAATGTTCATCGCGGTCTCCGGACCAATGGATTGACGGTGGCGTCACGCCGCCGCGCGCACTTCGCAGGCCGCATCGAGCGCAGCCGGCCAGCGCGCGCGCAGCGTCGCGACGACGTCGCGAATATCGGCGTCACCCGGTTCGAGCGTGATGCAGGCGAGCGCGACGAAATCGGCGTTGTCGCGCGCGATCGCGTGAACGAAGCGCCGGTCCGCATGCAGCCATTCGAAGCCCTGTGATTGCAGCGCGCCGTCGCGCAAGCCGAGCGTGCGCACGGTGTCGGCGATTGCGTCGCCGAGCGGGTCCGCGTCGGCTCGCACGTCCTGCGGCGAAAACTGCCGGTCGTATGCGACCCCCAGCATCACCGCGGCCGCGAAGCGCGCGGGCGCCGGGAGCGTCACGGGCGGCGCGACGCCCCAGACCGTGTCGATCCACGCGTGGAACAGGTCGACGCCATAAGCCCAGCGCGCGAGCCACCAGATCTTCATGCCCGCCGGGCGCCGGTTCGGTTCGACGACGGCGGCCTGCAACCCGTCGTCGCTGAGCTTGATCTCGTTGTGAAACGGGCCGTCGCGTTGCCCGACCAGCAGATTGGCGAGGCGGCCCGCGCGCGTGAGCGTGTCCGCTTCGTGATCGGCGAGCCGCGACGGCAGGATCTGCGCGACCTCGACCGGATAGCGGCCTGTCGCGCTGACCTTCTCGGTCGTAAACGCCAGCGCACCCAGGCCGTCGAACGAGAATTCGCGCGCGAACGGAATGAACGCTTCGCAGATCACGCCGCGCGACACGTACGGCGCGACCTCGCTGAACGCGGCTTCCAGGCTGTCGCCGTCACGCACGACCACCACGCCGCGGTTATTGCCCTCGCACGACGGCTTGACGACGAAGCCGCCCGGATGCGCGGCGGCGAAGCGTCGCAGATCGTCGACCGACGCTGCCTCCGCATAGTCCGGCACCATCACGCGCTGCGCTTCGAGCAGGGCGCGCACGCGGTGTTCCGCGACCCGATACGCGTGCTTGCTGAACGCACCGGCCGCCAGCGACGCGGAATCGACCGCCAGGCCGAGCCGTTCCAGCAGCGCGGCGCCCTGCTGGACTGCGTTGTCCGAAAACACGATACCCGCCCGCAGGTCGCCCGCGATACCCGCGAGCTGCGCAACGGCGGCGTCGACGAAGCCGTCCGCGAGCGGGTCGAGATCGATCACGTCGTCGCAGATACGCCAGTCACGTTCGCTCGGGCCCGAACGGATCAGCACCGTCCGGGCGCCGTAGCGCTCGCGCGCGTAGCGCGCCAGGTGCGCGACGTCTTCCACCCGGCTCAGGTTGTAGTCGACGATCAACAGCGTCGATGCGGAACGAGCAGTCATGATCAGGCTCCCAGCGCGGGTTCGGCGACCCGGTAGTGCACAGTGATGGCATCCGCGGAAGCCGCGAGCAGCGTGTCGAGTTCGGCGTCGCGTTCCGCGCGGCTCATCGACCACAACAGCTGACCGAGAAAGACTTCGCGTGATGCCGGATCGACTTCGTCACCGGACTTCAGCAGCACCTGCGTCACCACGGGTGCGCGCGGCAGCGGATTGAGTTCGATCGACTCGATCCGGCCCGGTGACGCAAAGTAGACGCGGAAGACCGTCGCGTTCGGCCCCGGTGCCCGGCCGTCGGCGCCATAGGCGAGGTGCGCGAGCGACGCGCGCGCGGCATCGGCATCCAGCAGCAGCACCGCAAGCCACATGTCGAGCAGGTTCGCCGCGCCCGTAAGCGCCTTCACGCTCGGCGAAATCAGGCTGCCGCCCACGCGCGGATTGATCTCGATCAGATCCCAGCGTGCACCGTCGAAACGGGCCTCGACATGGAAGCAGCCCCAGTCGAGCGCAAGGTGCGCGAACACCTTGCCGAGCCACGCGATGCCGGCCGCGCATTCGTGCGCGGCGATCGAGACGGGCGGGCTGGTGCAGCTGTCTTCCAGCACGGTGCCGTTCGCTTCGGTCAGCTCGCATTTCTCGTGGATCGCGACCACATGCAGACGTCCGTCGACCACCAGCACCTCGAAGCTGCACTCGGTCCCGCTCACGTACTCTTCCGCGATGAACCGGACACCGTCGCCGAGCACCGACGCATAGACCGTGTCCGCCCGCGCTTCGGCCGCGATCGCCTCGAGCGTCGCCCAGGTCGTGTCGTGCGTGAGCCGGAAGGCGCCGTACGACGCGATGCCCTGCACCGGCTTCACGAAATAGTCGCCGCCCGTCGCCTGCAGCGCGCGCAGCACGTCCGGCGTGAGCGTGTGCGCGATTCGGCTGGAGAGGCCCACCGCATGCAGCGCGTTGCGGACCTGGAGCTTGTCGCGCAGCGATTCGACCTGCGCCGGTGCGAGATCCGCGACACCCAGGCGCGCATTCGCATGAGCCATCAGCCCGCGGTAGCCTTCCCACACCGAAATGCAGGCGCGTACCCGCACGCCGCGCGCCTGTAACGCGTCGAGCGTGCGGTCGACATCCTCCTCCGACAGCTCGTGCGCGTCGCCCGCATGGACGCCGGCCGCCAGCGCGCGCAGCGCGTCGAGGCGCCCCGCGTGCTCCGGCAGCGGCCGGGAAGACACGACGTATGCGTGCAATTGCCGCTGGCCGATCGCCGCGACCAGATCCTCGACGAACGAATAACCGCAGTGACTCAGAATCAGAACGCCATCAGCCAGCATGTCGGCTCTCCCGTCAGGCTGCCGCCTTCAGCGTCGACGCGATCTTGTCGTCGTACAGTTCCTTGAAATACAGCGCGAGAACCGTCTGGTGTTCGCCCAGATAGCGCTTCAGCGCCGCGATGTCATCGTCGTCGCGCAGCAGGTAGCGGATCGCCGCCCACACTTCGCCCGGATGGTCGTCGTTGATGTCGGTGTGCGAATGCGCGATCTGCCCGCCGATGTTCTGCTCGCCGACCGAATCCTTCAGCGCCTCGATCTTGCGCGGCTCGAGTTTCACGTTCACGTACTCGACCAGATACGAGTACGCGACGACGCCGAGCGGGCCTTCGTGATCGAGCAGATACGAGAAATAGCCGGTCAGCAGCTTCGTCGACAGGTACGGCTCCGTCGCAAGAAACGCGTCGCGCGTGACGCCGGCGCGCTCGAGATCCTGGATGAACAGGTCGTCGTGCAGCATTTCCTCGCGCTCGTAGTTCGCCCAGATCTGCGCCGCTTCCGGGCTGCGCTTCGCGATCTCGGCGAGCGCCTTCGATTCGGACACGCGCAGCAGCCGGATACGCCACGCCGTTTCGATCAGGTGGCGACGGTAGTACTCGCTGTCGACGGTCTTGCCTTCGAGGTGCGCGGCGTACGGCACGGTGTCGTACCACGTGTCGATCTGACGATCGATCAGTGCATCGATCTCGCCGCGCAACTGTGCGGATGCGGCTGCATTCAGGAACGGCGTACGGTGCTCGAGACCGGCGTTTTTCACACGATTACTCATAAGAAATCCTATATAAATGACGTGGAGACAGGCATGGAACGCAACGTTGATGGATTCAGCCGTCTGACGTGACGACCTGCACGGTCGCCGCGCCGGTCAGCCGGCATTGACACGCGAGCCTGAAGCGCTCGTCCGGATATCCGAGCCTGCGGAGAAAGGCCGTTTCCTCCACCTGCCGGCTGCCGAGATTGGGCAGGCCGTCCAGCACTTCGATGACACAGGCACCGCACGCACCCGCCCGGCAGCCGAACGGAATCGATTCCTGTCCGTGCAGCTCGAAGTCGAGCTCCGTCAACGCAGCGCGATCCGGAAGCCACACTTCGATACCCTGCGGCAGCAACGTCAGTCTGTGCATCGCTTCATCCTCCGTGTCCATCCGGGCCGCCGTCACCTGCGAACGCAGCAGCGAGCCCGGTGCACGTAATGTATGAAAAGCGCGGCCGTCACCGTTAGCGTTTTTGTCCCAACAAACCGACGATTCGTTTCTGTGCATCCGCCCGCACCGAATGCCGTGCGGGATGGGACGCACTGTCAATCCATTGAGACGCGCCGGCTAACCGCCGCGCATCGCGTTCAGTACATTTCCCATCATCGTCGGCTTCGCAGCGCGGCCCTGGCGCCGGTATCCGCCATCAGCGGAGTCGTATGGTCCGCAATCCCTCCCATCCCGAGACTGGAGCGACAAGCATGTCAACGCAAGCGATTCAAGCAGCAGCACATCACCTGATCCACGCGGCACCCGGCCCCGAAACGGCCGACGTTCCGCGCTGCAATACGCTGGACGCACAGAAGCGCCTGAACGCGTTCTACCTGCGCGAACTCGCGCCGCCGAGTGCATACGACACGATTCCGCAACCGGCGGAATACGACGAGATCCTGGCGCTGGAAAGCGAGTGGAATCTCCACGAGGAATCGCGCCTCGACCTGTCCGGGCTGCCCGAGAACGCCGAACAACTCGAGGAGTGGTACTACACGCTGCGTCGCACGAATCGCGAAGCCGTCGCGCCGTTCTTCCGCTTTCTCGCAGAGGAAGCGTCGCTCGAGCAGCTCGCGTTCTACGTCTGCCTCGAAGCCCAGGTCGACGGACGCTTCGACGACACGATCGCGCTGTCGCAGATCGGCATGCTGGGCGACATGAAGCTCGCGGTCGCAGAGAACTTCTGGGACGAAATGGGGCTCGGCGAGCTGGAAGGCATGCACACGCTGCTGTTCGGAAAGGCCGAGCCGCATTTCCGGCAGTACCTGCAGCGCTTCGACCCGTCGATCCTGTCGTCGGCCCTCGCGCTGAAGAACGGCAACCTGCTGTCGATGTACGCGCTGCGTCGCTGGTACGTGGTCCGCCTGCTCGGCACGCTGACGCTGCTCGAGGACACGGTGCCGTACCGCTTCTCGAAGATGGTGAAGGGCATGCGCCGCCACCAGGTGCCCGAGGAAGTCATCGCCTACCACGTGCTGCACACGAAGATCGACGTGGTGCACGGCAATAGCCTGGTGAAGCGCGTGCTGCTGCCGCTCGCGACACAAAACCCGGCCGCGATCCGGGACATCTGCATCGGTTGCCTGATCCGCTTCAACGTCGAGAAGGATTACTACGCAGGCGCGGGCCAGGTGATGGAGAACATGCGCCAGTCGCTGCAGTAACGCGGCGGCGCGGGCTACCCCACGCGCCGAGCCGTTTCCCGGGGCGGTCCGCGCAACCCGCGTGCGCCGCCCCGCCTGCTTTCTTCATGCCGGTTCGCACCCCGTCACCATCATGAGCCTCGAACAACTGTCTCCGCTACCGCGCGCCCCGCAAGCCCACGCGGCGCCCGCCCATGCCACGCTGACGCGCCCTGTCACGCTGCTGTTCGCGACGACGGCGGGATTCGCCGTCGCCAACGTCTACTATGCGCAGCCGTTGCTCGACACGCTCGCGCACCAGTTCGACATCTCGCGCGCCGCCATCGGCGGCATCATGACGATCACGAGCATCTGCTACGGGCTCGGCCTCCTGCTCCTCGTTCCGCTCGGCGATCTGTGGGATCGGCGCCGGATGATCCTGATCCAGTCGGTCGTCTGCGCGCTCGCGCTGCTGTCGATCGCCACCGCCACGCGCGCCTCCGTGCTGTTCGCCGGCATGGCGCTGATCGGCTTCCTGAGCGTCGTCACCCAGGTGCTCGTGTCGTTCGCGGCGGGGCTCGCCGAACCGGCGGAACGCGGGCAGGTGGTCGGCACCGTGACGAGCGGCATCGTGCTCGGCATCCTGCTCGCGCGCACGTTCTCGGGCGCGATCGCCGACCTTGCGGGATGGCGCGCGGTGTATTTCACGTCGGCCAGCGTCATGCTGCTGCTCGCCGTCGTGCTGTCGCGTGTCCTCCCGCACCATCGCCTTCCGGGTGTCGCCGAACCGTATCCGCGCCTGATCGCGTCGGTATTCGCCCTCTTCGCGCAGGAGCGCGTGCTGCGCGTGCGCGCATTCATCGCCTTCCTGCATTTCGCGGCCGCGATGACGCTGTGGACGCCGATGGTGCTGCCGCTCAGCGCGCCGCCGCTGTCGCTGTCGCATACGGAAATCGGGCTGTTCGGGCTCGCGGGCGCGGCGGGCGCGCTCGGCGCCGCACGCGCCGGCCGTCTCGCCGATCGCGGCCTGGCGCAATGGACGTCCGGCATCGGGCTCGCGCTGATGCTCGTGTCATGGCTGCCCACCGCGCTCATGACGCATTCGCTCGTGGCGCTCGTCGTGGGCGTCGTCGCATTCGACCTCGGCCTGCAGGCGGTGCACGTGACCAACCAGAGCCTGATCTACGGCGTGCGCCCCGACGCACGCAGCCGCCTGACGGCCGGCTACATGTTGCTCTACGCCGCCGGCTGCGCGTCCGGCTCGATCGCGTCGACCTACGTGTATGCGCGCTTCGGCTGGGACGGCGTCTGTACGCTCGGCGCCGCGTTCAGCGCGCTCGCGCTGCTGTTCTGGTATGCGACGCTGCGCCCGCGTGCGTGACGTCCGTCTCTTTCCTCCACCCACCTCCACTGACAGCATGGACGCCAAACTCTCACACGACCTCGTCCGCATCGAAGCGGTTCTGCAGCGTACCCTCGATCACGCGCTCGACGTGCTGGACCGCATCGACGAGCGCCCGGCCGCGCTCGCGCCGCCCGCTGCCGTGCCGCACCCGCTACCGGCCCAGGGCCCCGGCTTCGACGCGGCACTGGACGATTTCCTGGCGCGCTGGGCACCCGGCTTCTCCGGGAGCGCCGGCGCGCGCTACCTCGGCTTCGTGACAGGGGGCGCCACGCCCGCCGCGCTCGCCGGCGACTGGCTGACCAGCGTGTATGACCAGAACCCGACGGCGGGCATCGACAGCTCGGCCCCCGATCTCGAGCGCGAAACCGTCGCACGGCTGCGCGAGCTGTTCGGATTGTCGGATGCGCAGCAGGGTGTGCTCGTCAGCGGCGCGACGATGTCGAACCTGGTCGGGCTCGCCATCGGCCGCGAATGGCTGGGCGAACGATGCCCGGAGCATGTCGACATCGCGGAGGATGGCGTGGGCATGCTGCCGCCGATCCGCGTGCTGTCCGGCACCCCGCACTCGAGCATCTACAAGGCGCTCTCCGTGCTCGGCATCGGGCGTCGCGCGGTACAGAAGATCCCGACGCTGAAGGACCGCGAGGCGATCGACGTCGACGCGCTCGAGGCCGCGCTGCAGCGTTTCGCGGGCGAGCCGGTGATCGTCGTCGCGAACGCCGGCACCGTCAATACCGTCGACTACGACGCGTTGCAGGCGATCGCCGCGCTCCGGTCGCGCTATCCGTTTTGGCTGCACGTCGACGCGGCGTTCGGCGCGTTCGCCGCGCTGTCGCCCGACCACGCCGCGCTCGTGCGTGGCCTCGACGACGCCGATTCGATCTGCATCGACCTGCACAAGTGGCTGAACGTGCCGTACGACGCCGCGGTGCAGTTCAGCCGCCGGCGCGACCTGCAGGTGCGGGTCTTCCAGAACAGCTCCGCGTACCTGGGCGTGCCGACCGACAATCCGGACTTCGTCCACCTCACGCCGGAGAATTCGCGCCGGCTGCGCGCACTGTCGACCTGGTTCGCGCTTGCCGCGTACGGCCGCGACGGCCATGCGGAAATCGTCCGGCGCAACATCGCGCTCGCGCATCGGCTCGGCAGGCAGATCGCCGAGCAGCCGGGCCTGGCGTTGCTGGCGCCGACCCGCGTCAACGTCGTCTGCTTCACGCTCGCCGAGCAGCCCGACGAGGCACGCGTCAACGCATACATGCGCGCGGTGCGCGATCTCGGCGACGTCTTCATCACGACGACGGTCCATGCGGGCACGTGGGGCTTGCGCGCCGCGTTCTGCAACTGGCGGACCGACACGCGCGATGTCGACCGCGTGTTCGAGTCGCTCGTCAGCGCACTCGGAGCCGTGCGATGAGCGCCCCGATCGACGCCACGCGCGCGGAACGGTGGACGCTGCTGGCAATCGGCGCAGGCAGCCTCGCGCTCGTCGCCGGCGCACTGTGGATCCAGCTGGCGTGGCAGGAGGATCCGTGCCCGCTGTGCATCATCCAGCGCTATCTGTTCCTGCTGATCGCACTGTTCGCGCTCGTAGGGGCAGCAGGCGGGCGCCGCGTTGCGTTGCTGCGCGGACTCTCGCTGGCCTCCGCACTGGCCGGCGCGGCGGTCGCCATACGGCACATCTACGTGCAGGCTCACCCGGGATTCAGTTGCGGCTTCGATGCATTGCAGCCGGTGGTCGACGGCCTGCCGCCGGCACACTGGCTGCCGTTGGTCTTCAAGGTCGGCGGGTTGTGCGAAACGTTGTATCCGCCGATTCTCGGGCTGTCGTTGCCGATGTGGGCGCTGGCGGGGTTCGCCGCGATTGCGGCAGCGCTCGGCTGGCGGATCCGCGCGCAAGCGGTCGTCCGCACCGCCTGATACCTTCTTCTGACGTGCGGACGCGCGGTGTGATCGGGCGACACCGGTGTCCGCACACCGCCGTCAAACACACCATGACATTCAAAGTCGCACTGACGCAAAGCGGCCGGCAATTCCAGGTCGAGTCGGATGAAACCGTGCTGGCGGCCGCGCTGCGCCAGAACGTCCATCTGCCGTACGGCTGCAAGAACGGCGCGTGCGGCTCCTGCAAGGGCCAGATCGTG